>JAKLQT010000062.1 GCA_022013205.1 Candidatus Omnitrophota bacterium
CCAAAAAGAAAAAGAACTACTACTAATTAAAACATGAAAAGAGGACATTTCTATTTTGGTAACAATACGATATTTCTAAATTGGCTTGACAGCTGTAGATAAAATAGTTGACAGTTTTTGCTAATTTTGTTATGCTAAATTCAAGTAAGTAACAAAGCTAATTACGCAGCTACTTAATTCATGGGGGTAATTTTAACGAAGGGGGAATAATGGATAGGGAATTTATAGGAAAGGGTATTCCGTTTGATCCAATCGGCCCTGAGGAACTTGACTCAGGGCGGAAATCCAGCTCACCGCAAACACCAGCCGACGGCGCAAAAGATAAAAATCCGCAAAAGAAGGGGCCATCTATTATAACCGTTCTTTTGGTTGTTTTTATGATCGCGTCTTTGTCGGGGGCCGGAATTTTGTATTTTCTAAAAGAAAATGAGGTCAACAGAAGATTGGCTGTTGAGAAAAAATTGGAACAGGCTGAAACGGATTATAAGGATCTGGGTAAGGAACTAAAAGATACGGTTAGGCTTAAAGGACAGCTTGAAGCGGATCTTGCGCGCGGGCTGGAAAATTATCGCAGGCTTGAAGACGATTACAAGAACAGGCAGTCTGAAAATGAAAAGCTGAGCAATAAACTTGAGAGTAAAATAAAGGACATTGCTTCGTTAAAGGCTCAACTGGAGAAAGAAACAAGCGCGAGTACTAAAGTGAGTACTAAGCTTGAAAGAGTTTCTCGTGACTATGACGATATTAAAGCTCAGCTTAGCCAAATTCGTATGGCCAAGGAAGCTTTGGAAAATCGTATAATTCAAATGAGCCGCAAAAATAGAAGAGATTCTGTTGAGCTTGAAAGGATAATTGTGGATTCCGATCAGCCTCTCCAGGCGGCTCCTGAGGTGGAAAATGTTACGGAAGCTGTAACTGATGCTCAAAATAAATCCGTGTTTATACCGTTGGGCCCGCCGGCCAGGATTGAGGGGCAGGTACTGGTTGTTAATAAAGAATTTGCGTTTGTCGTGATTAATATCGGTGAAAAAGACGGTATAAAAAGCGCGGAGGTCCTTGATGTTTACCGCGGCCGGGAGTTGATGGGTAAAGTCCAGGTTGAAAGAATTTATGATACTATGTCATCGGCTATAATTATACCGAAAGAGACTAAGAAGGAAATTAAAGAAGGCGATAGCGTAAAGGTCATGTAATTGAATATTTAAATTTTTAGCCGGAAAAAGGGGGAGTTATAAACTTCCCCTTTTTATTCTATGGAAAAAAAAGATGAAAATGATAAAAATAAAAAAAATCGGAAAGGTCAAAGGAGAATGTATCGCGCCTCCGGATAAGTCCATATCTCAGCGAGCGGTTATGATTAGCGCACTGTCAAATGCTGAGGTGAGGGTTGACAATTTTCTTGATTGTGATGATTGCCGCAGGGCAATAAGCGCCTTCAGATCCATGGGAATAAAAATTATTTTGAAGAGAAATGGAGCACAGGGGGCTACTTTATTTGTGCGGGGTAAAGGTTTAAAGGGGCTCAAAAAAGCAAAAAAGGATATATATATCGGCAATTCCGGTACGACTATGAGGTTGATTACAGGGATTTTAGCGGCACAGGATTTTAGAAGTGTTCTTAGTGCTGACCCTTCTTTGTCTGTTCGGCCCATGAAGAGAATCACAGAACCGCTTCGCGCGATGGGCGCGCTGATAAAAGCCAGAAAAAAGGCAAAAGAGGAATACCCTCCTTTAATTATTAACGGCAGAAATTTAAAATCAATCAGCTATCGCATGCCTGTAACAAGCGCGCAGGTAAAGTCCTGCATACTGCTTGCCGGACTTTTTTCCCGGGGCACTACAAGGGTAAAAGAGCAGATAAAAACCCGGGACCATACGGAGCGGATGTTAATGCTTTTTAAAGCAAGTATTTCCGTTTGCGGCCTTACTGTCAGCATAAAACAATCAAAAGAACTGGTATCGCCTAAAAAAATGTTTGTGCCGGGTGATATATCATCAGCTGCTTTTTTTATTATAGCGGCAACTCTTTTGAGCGGATCAAGATTAAAGGTGAAAAAGGTCGGATTAAACCCAACACGTATTTACCTGCTTAAAATACTCAAACGCATGGGAGCTAATATTGAGATCCTGAAAAATGGCGCTAACCTTAAAGCTTTTGAACCTTATGCCGATATTCAGGTTTTCGGGGCGCCTTTAAAGTCCACTACAATTAAAGAGGATGAAGTTGCTTATTGCATAGACGAGCTGCCGATATTATGTGTTGCTGCATGTTTTGCAAAGGGGAAAACGAAGATTATCGGTGCCGGTGAGTTAAGGGTAAAAGAGACTGACAGGATCTATTCCATGGTTAATAATCTAAGAAAGATGGGTGCGGACATTGAAAATCTTGGTAATGATCTTATGATTAACGGTACTGGACGCCTTTGTGGTGCGGAGGTTGAGAGTTTTGGGGATCATCGCACGGCGATGAGCATGGTCATTGCCGGATTAATGGCTAGCGGGCAGACAACTGTCAAGAACACCTCTTGCATAAATAAATCCTTCCCTGAATTCATGGAAACACTAAAAAATATTGCAGAATTGACATAACGCCTTTGTTATGTTATAAATATACTCATGTAAATTGATGATATTGTAAAGAAAGAAGGGCCCTTATGAAAAAAATACTACAGAGGATAGTTGCTTTTTTTGAATCAGTAAAGAGTTTTTTTTCATTTGATATCGGTATTGATTTAGGTACAGCAAACACTCTTGTGTATGTTAAGGGAGAAGGGATCGTGCTTTGCGAACCTTCTGTTGTTGCCATTAAAAAAGGTACATCCCATGTTCTTGCTGTCGGTGAAGAAGCGAAAAAAATGATCGGGAGAACTCCAGGTGATATTATTGCCATCCGGCCGATGAAGGACGGAGTTATCGCGGATTTTGATATTAGTGAGAGAATGCTGCGCTATTTTATAAGCCGCGTCCATAACCGTAAACGTTTTATAAAACCGCTTATTGTCATTGCTGTGCCTTCGGGGATTACCGAAGTGGAAAAAAGAGCTGTTGTGGATTCCGCGGAGAGGGCCGGAGCCAGGGAAGTTTTTCTTATTGAGGAGCCCAAGGCCGCTGCTATCGGAGTGGGGCTGCCTGTGCAGGACCCTATCGGAAATATGATCGTTGATATAGGCGGAGGCACAACAGAGATCGCGATTATTTCACTTGGCGGTATTGTTTGTTCAAAAAGTTTGAGGATCGGCGGCGACGAAATGGATGATGCCATTATCCAGCATCTTAAGCGTTCTTATAATTTAATGGTCGGGGAACGCACAGCTGAGGAAATAAAAATAAAAATAGGTTCTGCTTATCCTCTGGATGAAGAGTAAACTCTTGAAGTCAAGGGGCGCGATTTAATCGCCGGCCTGCCGAAAACGATTAAAATTACTTCACAGGAAGTAAGGGATGCTTTGAGTGAGCCGATAAGCTCTATTGTCGAATCGGTAAGAGTAATTCTGGAAAAAGCACCGCCTGAACTTTCCGCGGATTTAGTAGAAGAGGGTATTGTACTGGTAGGCGGCGGCAGTCTTTTACGAGGTATTGATGCGCTGCTTGCTGAGGAAACAGGATTACCTGTACGGGTTGCTGATGATGCTTTAACAGCTGTTGCTTTAGGAACAGGCAAGTTTTTGAACGAAATACAGAATTTGAGAAAACTTGGCGTCAAAAGAAACAGATATTAGTACTGTGTTTAAACAGCGAAAAAAACCACTTGTATTTATTCCATTAATTACGTTATTCTTATTCATACTTATACCCTCCCATAAATCAGTGCATTTAAAAAGCGGGATTTTACCTTTTTTTAAGTATCCGCTTTTGGTTTTCTACCGTATAAACTCATCTGTTTTTCATGCGAGAAAAATATTTACTTTTTATTCGGAATATTCATCTATGAAAAAGGAAATAGATGAGCTTAAATTTAAGCTTAACCTGGTTAAAGAAGCAGTGCATGAAAACGCGCGTTTAAGCAAGATCCTGGAATTAAAGGAAAAGGGGCCTTATGATTTCGTGGTTGCTCAAATAATCGCTAAAGAGCCGACTAACTGGCTGAACTCCCTTATTATAAACAAAGGCCAAAATCAGGGTATTGTTATTAACCAGCCGGTTATGAGTTTTTCAAATCTTGTGGGAAAAATCATTGAGGTGGGTGCGGGAACTGCTAAAGTAATGTTGATCAGCGATGCCAATTCCCGCGTTGTTTCCTTGATCCAAAGAACGCGTACTGAGGGTATGCTTGAGGGTATGGGCAACGGCCTTTGCCGCTTAAAATATTTGCCGATCAATGCTGATGTTAAATTGGGAGACGAAGTTGTGAGTGCCGGCGTTGGCGGGGTGTATCCTAAGGGGCTGATTATCGGTAATATTGAAAGTATACGTATTGAGCGGGGAGGGATTTATAAAAGCGGTATTGTTAAGCCGACAGCGCTATTGTCCGGGCTAGAGGAAGTTCTATGTTTAAAATCAAATTTAAAACAATAAGGTTTGTCCTGATCGCATATTTTATGCTCATTCTTCAGGCGACTCTTATCAACAGCATTAGCATTTTTTCAGTGAAACCAGAGATACCCCTGCTGCTGGTTATTTTTTTTGCCCTTTACAACGGCGCGAGGGCAGGGATGTTCTGCGGTATGATTTTAGGTTTATTCCTTGATGTCTTAAGCGGGGGTATTGTCGGAATAAACATATTTATTCTTGGGTGCGCTGGATTTTCCTGCGGCCTGTTGAAAGAAAGGGTATATACCGCGCATTTACTGACGAAAATATTAATACCTATGATAAGCTGTATATTTTCCATAGGTTTTTATTATATAATCGCAAGACATTTTTACCGGCTTCCTCTTTTAACGGATAACTTTGGCATTATTTTGGGGACAATTGCTTATACAACGGTTTTTAATATATTTTTCAGCCATGTTCTTGAGCGATTGGTAATTGTGCGTACTACTTCACTGTTATGAGAATACGAATTCTAAGAAATATAATAGTTTTAATTTTTTTTATTCTAGCGGCTGATGTTTTCTGGATGCAGCTTATTCATGGGCCGGATTATGTCAAAAGAAGTGAAAATAACCGTATCCGCCTTGTGCCTGAGGATGCCTCGCGCGGTATTATCTACGATAGGAATAAAATACCTTTAGTTGAAAACAAGCTTGCTTTTGATGTTGTTGCCATACCGCAGGAGATGGATAAGGAGAATAAAGATGTTTTATTTTCGCGTCTTGGGAAGTTCCTTGATATAGGCGCGGAAGTTCTCGCGGATACTTTTAGCAGTAATTATGATTCCAGTTTTTCTCCTGTAATGCTGGCCTCTAACGTGCCGCGGCAGACCGCTTTTTTAATCGAACAGGAGATGAACCAGCTTCAGGGCATATTTATTAAGACAAGCTCCATGAGAAATTATATTTATAAAGAGGCAGCAGCGCATATTAGCGGTTACATAGGTAAGATGAGAGAAAGTGAATATCCTGAGCTTGAGAAATACGGGTACCTTATTAAGGATGTTATCGGAAGAGCAGGCCTTGAAAAGAGTTTTGATAAAATATTAAGAGGTAAGCCCGGGGGAATGCAGCTTGAGGTCAACAGCAAGGGCAGTATAATCAATGTTCTTAGTTACAGGCCTCCGATGCCGGGGGAGGACCTTTATACTACAATTGATATCAACCTTCAACAGCTTATTCATAAGGAATTTAACGGCGAAAAAGGAGCGGCTTGTGTCATGGACTGCGAAAATGGTGAAATACTTGCTCTTTACAGCGGGCCTTCTTTTGACCCGAATTTACTTATTGATAAGAAGAAATATAATGCTATCGGCAGAATTCTAAAGGATCCTGATACGCCGCTTTTTAACCGCGCTCTTAATGTTTATCCTCCTGGTTCAATTTTTAAAATTGTTACTGCCTATGCCGCGCTTAAAAATGGGGTTATCGATTCAAAAAGCAGTTTTGAATGTACAGGAGAATTTAAGCTTGGTAATTCAACAAGAAATTGCTGGATGAAAAGCGGCCATGGCCGGATTAGTTTAAGAGAAGCTCTTGCTACATCATGCAATGTATTTTTTTGGAATGTAGGTTTAAAAATGGGAGCGAAAAAAATATCCTCTACGGCCAGGGAATTTGGACTGGGAAAGATGAGCGGGATTGAACTTCCCGGTGAGCGCGCCGGAGTTGTCCCCGGCCCCAAATGGAAAAGAGCCGAGTTGCGCGAAAAGTGGTATGGAGGAGACACGGCCAACTTTTCCATAGGCCAGGGGTATTTATTGATCTCTCCTTTACAGGCTCTTAAATTAGCCGGGGTTTTCGCCAGCGGCGGCCTTGAAGTAACACCGCATATAATTAAACAGAGTTTAAAGCAAAATCAAAAGAGAATCGCGGATTCCCAATACATAAATATAATACAGGAGGGGATGTTCGATGTCGTGCACTCAGGAACAGGGACAGGGCGCAATGCTTTTATTCCAGGGGCAAAGATTTTTGCAAAGACAGGCACGGCTCAGGTGGGAAGAGGTGATCCGCATGCATGGTTTATGGGATACGCGCTCATAGGAAAGCGAAATATCTGTTTTGTTGTGTTTTTGGAACAGGGCGGCCATGGAGGAGAGCGTCCGGCTCAGATTACCAGGAGCATAATATCTTATTTTAAGCAAAAGAGTTGAAAAAATTATGTTATCACTGTTATCAGGTTTTAAAAAATTCGATCGTATAATACTCGGCATTCTTTTACTGCTGCTCATATTCGGTTTGATCGTTCTTTTCAGCGCCTCATGCCAAAGACAGGCAAGCACAGGAAAGAATTTTGTTCTGAACCAGGGGATATGGATTTTTTTGGGGTTAATTCTTGTTTTTATGGTGTCCAAAACAAGTTATCATTCTTTTTTGAGTGTCTCATATATTATTTTCGCGATTCATATCCTCTTTCTAATCCTGGTGCTGTTGATGGGCAAAACAGCGCTTGGGGCTCAGCGCTGGATCAGTATCGGCGGTATCGGATTTCAGCCTTCAGAATTCGTTAAGGTATTTACTATTTTGGCGCTGGCGCGAATGATCGGTGATAATCCGTCAAGGCTTAAAACTAAAACAGGCCTTATCGGACCTTTTTTTATTGTTCTTTTACCAATGGCCTTAATTTTTAAGCAGCCGGATTTGGGTACGGCAATAGTTTTGCTGCCTATTTTTTTAGCTATGATCTGGGCGGGAGGAATCCGGCTGAAATATTTCTGGGCGATAATTCTGAGCGGATTGTTGTCTCTGCCGCTGTTCTGGTCATTTTTAAAAGATTACCAAAGGGACCGTCTAATGGTCTTTATTAATCCAAACGCTGATCCTTTGGGTGCGGGCTATACTATAAATCAATCAAAGATAGCTATCGGCTCTGGCATGCTTTTTGGAAAGGGCTGGCTCTCAGGCACTCAGAACCAGCTTAATTTTTTACCGGAAAGGCATACGGATTTTATTTTTTCCGTTGTCGGAGAAGAGTTTGGTTTTATGGGCACAGCTGTAATGCTGGGGCTTTTTTTACTTCTTATTTTAAGGGGACTGAAAATTGCTGAGCTTACAAAAGATGTTTCCGGAAAACTTATTGTTGTGGGAATAACGACAATGCTGGCATTTCATGTTATAATAAATATCGGAATGACACTAGGGCTTATGCCTGTGGTGGGTATGCCGCTGCCTTTTATAAGCTACGGCCGGTCTGCTCTTATAGCAAATCTTATTGCTGTTGGATTCCTGCTGAATGTTCAGATGAACAGGACGGTATTTTGATTTTGTATTATTATTTTTTTTGAGAACTTTTGAACGTGGTAGTGTCAAAAATAAAAACAGGATAAAAACAATCGATCACACAGAGGCACCAAGACACAAAGAATGACAGGAAATGAAATTGGTAAGATCATCATTGATACCGTTTCGCTGTGGCCTTAGTGAAAGACAAAACATCAAGAATTATAAACGGAGATATTAAATAAAAAAGATAAGATAACACAACCACGAATCACACGAATTAAACGAATATGGCTAAAGATATATTGTTCAAAAATGAAAGTTATAAGATAATCGGAGCTTGCTTTGAAGTCTACAATGAAAAAGGCAATGGATTTCTTGAAGCAGTGTATCGGGAATGTTTAGATATTTAATTTGAAGAACAGAATATTACTTTTATTCGCATAATTCGTGTTATTCGTGGTAAAAATAAAAAACTTCGTGATCTTGGTGGCTTTGTGTGAAAATAAAAAAATCTATAGAAACTGCATGTAAGACATAATCCTCTATAGTTGATTCTTGACAATACGTTTAAACCGTTAATTAAGGAGATACTGACATGGAATTTAAAAAATGGGAGAATCCGTTAAAAGGGGCGCCTGAGGAAAAAAGAATCGTGGATTTACTTAAAACATTTTCTTCAACTCTGCGCAAAATTCCGCTGTACCCGGCAACCCATCCTATGGTCAAAGATTCAATACTTAAATTTTATTTTGACCTTGAGGAATTTTTAAAAAATTACGGCACTTTAACAATTGATATCTTTGAAGGCAATGTTCTTATCTGTGAACAGCCTCTGGAAGACTCACAGAATACAGCCAGGGAACTTATTGCTGATTTTAAGAAATCAACTATTGAAGGGGTTAAGTTCCAGAAGGGGCTCAGTGATGAGGAGCTGGAGAATTTTTTAAAAGTGTTCAGCCTTAAGCCGGAAATAATCAAGCAAAAGGGCGGGCTGAAAGGTGTGATGGCGGAATATGGGATCAAGAATATCACTTTAAGTGAGGTGCATTATACACGCATTAAGGACGAAGAGGAAATAAAGAAAAAAGAAGCGGCGGCAGAGCCGCGGGCCGGACAGAAGAGCGGCCAGAAAAAGGAAAAAGACATAGTTTCAATGGTAAGTGATTTTTTTACCGGCAAATCTGATGTTTCTCCGGATAAAGCAATGATTTCCTATGAGTTTAAGAAATATTCAAAACACCTGGTCAAACAGCTTTTAAAGCTCGTGGGCCCTGAAAAAGCAGTTGACGAGGTTCTGGAAATTATCGAGGAGAAATTCGGCAAGGCGGGATTTACAAAGGAAGAACAGGATGTTTATGTCGAAAAATTAAGGGCAGAGATCATAAAGATAAAGCAGCCAAAGGTGACCAAGGAGCAGCTTGAAAAAGAACTGACGACTTTGAAAAAGGAAAATGAAAAATTAAAAGAAAAAATTAATAACATAGACAAGACTATAAATGAGACAGTAGAGCAGGAGACAAGGCAGATTTCTGATGAAAACCGCAAAATTAAACGCGAAAAGCACCGCATTAATTCTGTGCTAAGGCATGTAGCAGAGGGCCTGATCATCATTGATAATAAAGGAAAAGTGCTTGTGCTGAACCCCGCGGCAGAAAAACTGATGGGGGTTAATAGAGAAAATAAGATTGGTGAGCATATTTTGGATGGATTAAAAGAAGAACAGATAGTCAGCCTGGCTAAGGATAAGCAGCAGGAAATCGAGATTGAGCTTGCCGGGCCAAGCGAAGATACAAGAAAGACGCTAAGGGCAAGTACGGCGGTTATAGAGAGTGAAGAAGGGGAGACAATAGGCATGGTATCGGTTCTAAGCGATATTACCAAGCAAAAGGAACTCGAGCGCATGAAAGAGGCATTTGTGTCTAACGTGACGCATGATCTAAGGGCACCGCTTATTTCTATTCAGAAAAGCCTTTCTCTTTTTCTGGAATCTAATAAACAGGCTTTATCAAGCGATCAGAAGCAGTTTCTTGAGATCGCGAGCAATAATGCTTCCCGCCTTACTGTCCTGGTTAATGATCTGCTGGATGTGGCAAAACTTGAAGCCGGGCATGTACGGCTTGATTATTCTCAAGTTAAGCTTGATGAGCTTGTAGGCGGTGTTTTTGACATGCTTGGTGCCTGGTCGCAAAGCAGGGGAGTGTTTTTAAATAAAGAAGGCCTTGAATCAGTTGAGTTGGAAGCTGACACAAAGCTTCTTTCGCAGGCGCTGACAAATCTGGTAGGCAATGCGATCAAATTTACTCCTGAGGGTGGAAGCGTGACACTTAAGGCCGAAAGGCTTGAAAATGAAATTAAGATTTCTGTGATTGATACCGGCTGCGGAATTCCCCAGGATAGTTTAGAGAGGGTATTTGCTAAATTTGAGCAGGCAAAAACAATCCCCATAGCCGGTTCCCCTAAAGGGACAGGGTTAGGGCTTGCGATCGTTAAAGAAATTGTTCAGCTTCACGGCGGAAGGATCTGGATCGAAAGTGAAGTTGGAAAGGGAAGCAAGTTTGTCTTCCTGCTGCCTAAGGAAAAAGAGGTTCTTGATATCCGTGATTAAAAAGATTAAAGGGCAGAAGAAAGTATCTATAGAGGATTTTTTGCTTGAAGTAAGAAAGCCGGCGCGTTATATCGGTAAAGAGTTCAATAGTATCGCAAAG
Source organism: Candidatus Omnitrophota bacterium (assembly GCA_022013205.1). GTDB lineage: Bacteria > Omnitrophota > Gorgyraeia > B26-G9 > B26-G9 > JAGLQQ01. The sequence continues at coordinate 10,463 of JAKLQT010000062.1, forward strand.
GATATCGATGATAGCGGTATCCACTTTGCTTTATGCTTTCCTGATTCCTATGAAATAGGGGTGAGCCATCTGGGCATAAAAATCCTTTATAATATCCTTAACAACCAAAATGATGTTTGCTGTGAACGCTGTTTTTCTCCCTGGCCGGATATGGAAGATAAGCTGCGGGAGCGCGGAATCGGGCTTTTTAGCCTGGAAAGCCAGCGGCAAATAAGTGCATTTGATATCATCGGTTTTTCTCTTCAATATGAATTATGCTACACAAATGTCCTTTCTATGCTCAATCTGTCCGGTATCCCTTTACAATCATCGCTTAGAGATGCACACCCTCTGATCATTGCCGGAGGGCCATGCACTGTTAATCCTGAACCAATGGCTGAATTTATTGATGTTTTTTTTATTGGTGAAGCGGAGGAGTCAATCCTGGAGTTTATTAATATTTATCGGGATTTAAAAAAAAGATTTCCGCTCGATGCTGATGATAATAAAGAACGCGTCAAAGAAAACCGCAGGCAGATGCTGAGGGAAATATCGAAAATCCCTGGAATTTATGTACCGCGGTTTTATGTGTTAAAGGAAGTAACCAGGGCCAAGCCAAGGCTTGTCCCTGGGGGCAGTGAGTTCCCTGAGAAAATACAAAGGAGGTTTGTCGCGGATCTGGAACAAGCAGCGTATTTCACAAAGCCTCCGGTTCCCTTTATTGATGTAGTGCATGACCGGATCAGTTTGGAAATAATGCGCGGATGTCCGCACCGCTGTTTTTTTTGCCAGGCAGGTTTTACTATAAATCCGGTCCGTGTACGCAGCGTGCCTAAACTTTTAGAGCTTGCCAGACAGACATATATTAACACAGGTTATGATGATATTTCATTTTGCGCGCTCTCCAGTGCAAGCTATCCATATCTTAAAGAACTTATAAGTAAAACGCATTCTTTCGCGAAGGAAAACGGGATGGGGATATCCTTGCCGTCTTTGCGTATTGATAAGGATTTCATCGGTATTCTGAGTATGCTTGGGGATTTAAAAAAAACAGGGCTGACCTTTGCTCCTGAGGCAGGCAGCCGCCGCCTGAGAAAACTTATTAATAAGGATATCGACATGGAAAGGCTGAAAGAGGCGGTTGTGGAAGCATACCGCAGCGGCTGGAGAAGGCTGAAGCTCTATTTTATGATCGGACTGCCTACTGAGACGCAGGATGACCTTATGGGAATTATCAATTTGATCGAAAAATTTTCTGCTTTGAAAAAATCTGTTGATAACAAAAGGGCAAAGGTGAGTGTGGGAATATCCAATTTTATTCCCAAAGCACATACCCCGTTTCAATGGCACCCAATGGAGACGATAGAATCACTAGTGGAAAAACAAAGTTTTTTACGTAAAAGGCTTAAACGCAGATACCTTGATGTTGATTTCCATGGCGCGGGTATGAGTTTTATAGAGGCAAGCCTTACGCGCGGGGGCAGGCCTGTGTCCGCGGTGATCAGAAAGGCCTATGAAAAAGGGGCGCGCTTTGATGCCTGGAAAAATATGTTTGATTTCAATAAGTGGAAGAATGCATTTGATGAGGCTGGTATTGATCCCGAGGAAATTGCCTGCCAAAGGCGAGGCATAGATATTCCCCTTGATTGGAGCCATATAGATTGCGGATATAGTAACGGCGCGCTTTTAAAAAATTTAGATAAAACTCTTTTATAATTATTCAGAAAAATGAGATTGCAGGCAATTCACCGCCTAAGCCGAGTTATGTTATAACGTGCTGGTAATATTTATACGATAATGAAAAAAATATTGCTTTTGAATCCTCCGGGGAAAAATAAATATCTTAGGGATCAATATTGCAGTTCGTCTGCTAAGGCTGATTATTATTGGCCTGCGATTGACCTTTTGGTTTTAAGCGGCATTATCAGCAGCCATTTTCAGGTAGAGGTGCTTGATGCTATAGCTGAGAAGATGTCCGCGGAGCAAACTTTTAAGTTCATAAAAAACGCTTCATTTTCTGCTGTATGCGCTTTAACCTCTTCATCAAGCAAAGATGAGGATTTTTTATTATTTAATGAATTGAAAAAAAACCGCGGATTAAAGATAATTCTTAATGGAGGTTTTCTGCGCCATAATACACAGAAATACCTGGAGGAATTTAAGTTCATAGACGCGGTTATTGTGGATTATACGCAAAACGGGGTAGTTGATTACATTAAAGGAGAAAAGGGCAGGCTGCCCGGCATCTGGTACAAAAGCGGCGGTAGTATTCAAAAGGAGTCATGTTACAGTGACGATGAAGATATATTCTCATATCCAGTGCCCCGGCATGAATTATTCCCTCTGAATAAATACTGCCTGCCGCAGGCAAGGAATTTTCCTTTTACCTGCGTACTGATCTCAAGCGGATGTCCTTTTAAATGTAAATTCTGCTCAAGCTCTTCAATCCATTATCGAAAGAGAGATGTAGAGAATTTATTAATTGAGCTAAAGGCAATAAAAAGTGCAGGGATAAAAGAGGTTCACTTCCCTGATTTTACGTTTACTGCCGATAAAGGCCATTGCCTAAAGGTCTGCCGGGCGATGATCGATGCCGGGCTGGATTTGAGCTGGGACTGTTTAAGCCGTGCAGATTGCTTTGACGCGGAGCTTGCCAGAACAATGAAAAAGGCCGGATGCCACACTATTCAATTTGGTGTTGAATCACAAAACGAACAGGTGCTTGAAAACCTTGCTAAGCCGCTTGCTAACAAAACAGTGCGTGATGCTTTTGAATTATGTCAAAGAGAGGGCATAGATACAATAGGATTCTTTATCATCGGACTGCCTCAGGAAGATGAGCCGAGCATTAAAAAAACGATTGCCTTTGCTTGTGATTTAAATTGCGATTATGCCTCATTTTCTGTTTTTGTGCCTGATTTCGGCGCGCCGATAAGGACGGAACTTGAAAAAAAAGACCCGCGGCTTAAAAATGTCTATAAATTTGACCGCACGGATTTTCCTGTTACGGTGAGTGAATTTATAAGCAAAGAAAGGATATGGCAGCTGCGCAATATTGCAATGTGGAGTTTTTATCTGCGTCCGGGATATATATGGAAGATGCTGGGTAAGATAAAGTCGGGAAGCAGGCTGAGAGTTGCCGCGAAGATATTCTGGTCCATTTGCAAGGAACAGTTAAAACCAAGAGTCAGATCATGCAAATCGCGATAATCGGAGCCGGAATAAGCGGGCTGCTATGTGCCTACAGGCTGGCTGAGGAGTTTGAAGTTAGTATTTTTGAAAGGGAAAATTACCCGGGAGGTTTGTGTTCTTCTGTAAGTTTCGATAACTTACAGATAGAAAAATATAATCACTTTTTCTCAAGATATGATAAAGAGATAATTAGAGTTATTAATGAGCTTGGTTTAAGCGGCAGCCTTAGCTGGAAAAAGGCCAGGCAGGGGAGCATTATTGACGGAAAATTTTTTGATATGAGCCGGCCTTTGAGTTTGTTTGGACTGCCGGGAATAAATATTTTTGAAAGGATGAGGTTTGCCGCTTTTCTAGTTAAGGCAAGTATTGCAAATGATGGGCTTAGGTTCAATCAGCAAACCGCCCGTGTCTGGGTTGAAGGCAATTGTACAAAAAATGTCTTTGAGCGTTATTTTAAACCGTTACTGGAATTTAAATTTCAAAACTATGGTGATGTCAGCGCCGGTTATCTTTGGGCCAGGATTAAAGAAGGCAAGCGCAACGATATAGGTGCTTTATCAGGCGGGATGGGAGTACTCTTAGAATCCCTTATGGATAAAATCCGCGGTAGAGGTGCAAAAATCATTTTGGGCAAAACCATCAAGAGAATTGAAAGGACGCTAGAAAATAAATGGCGGCTGTATGATAATGAATCTTTTGAGGAGTTTGATTGTGTTCTTTGCTGTATTTCATTAAAAGAAACCGTGCGGTTATGTAACGAGGAGTTAAAAAATATCCTGAATATCCCTGATGCTGATTATTTAAACGCGGGATCTTATATATTAAAACTCAAAAGGCCGCTGAGGCAGGGATACTGGCTGTTTGTCAACCATAAAGAGCGGGGCCTTTCGAATGTAATTATCGATGCATCCTCAGTTACAGGTAATAATATTGTTTACTGCCGGGTATACCGGCGTACTGGTAGTATCACTGAAAGAGACAGGGAGAAAATTTTTAATAATTGCCTGAGCGCGTTAAGGAACATAAACCCGGATTTTGACCAGACTTGGATTGAGAAAAAAATGTTTCACGCAGATAATTTGGTAGAGCCGGTGCTCACAAATGAGTTTATTGATCAATTATTTTCTGGGGGCGGCAGGGTTGAAGGATTTTATTTGCCTGAGGCAATGTATGAGAGGCATCTTCTGAAAACAGTCAATACGCAAGCGGAAAAAGCAAAACTTATTTTTAGAATGATCATGGAAAGGAATTCAAATGAAAGCAGTAATACAGGTTGATCTGGACAGCTTGTGGACATACAGGAGGTACCGGAATTTGGACCCCCCTGCTCCAGGCGCTATTGATCCGGTTTATAGTGTTGGGGTAAAACGCTTTCTTGATATGTTCAGAAAAAATTCCATAAAGGCGACATTTTTTGTAATAGGCTCTGACGCGCTTATTCCTGAACATGCGCGGATAATCAAAGAGATCGTGGAAGAAGGGCATGAGATCGCTAACCATACCATGAGCCATCCGCTTAATTTCAGCAGCCTTGCCGAAGAGATTATAATTGAAGAAATAAAGAAAAGCCATGAGATATTAGAACGCCTTAGCGGGAAAAAAGTCCGAGGGTTTCGGGCTCCGATGTTCAGTATTGATGAGCGTGTATTAAAAATACTAAAAGGTTTGGCATATGTCTATGACAGTTCCGTGCTGCCTTCTTTTATCGCGCCGTTAGCTTTGAATTGCGCCCATTCTATCTTAGGCGGGGGGCTGCGTAATATATCCGGATCCAATATAAGATTCGCCAACACGCCGCTGTGTCTCTATAGGCCGGACATGGAAAACATGGCAAAAAGAGGCCAGGGTAAGCTGTATGAGTTGCCGATAAGTGTTATGCCGGGGCTGCGCCTGCCTATGCACAGCACATATGTGTTTATCTGCGGCAGATGGCTTTTTGATTGGGGATTAAGAGAGATGCGAAAAAAACAGATACACTTAAACTATTTATTCCACGGGATTGATTTGCTGGATATAATTAAGTACGATTTAAAATTGCCGTTGTTTGGAGGCCTGGAAAAAAGAAAAAACATATGTGAGTATATAATCGAAAGGCTTAAATCTGAGTGCGAGGTTATGAGCACGCTTGATTTAATCGGAAAAAATGGATGGTGCGCGTGATTTTTGTTCTGCTTCCGGCTTATAATGAAGGGAAAAACTTAAAATCGGTCTTAGATGAGATAAGACTTGTGCTTGAGAGCCGCGAAACGGATTACCGCGTCTTAGTTATAAACGACGGCAGTAAAGATGAAACCTTGCGGGTGCTTAAATCTGCTGCTAAGGAAATTCCGCTTGAGGTGATATCTTTCGAGAAAAACCGGGGGGTGGACGCGGTTTTCCGCAAAGGGATTGACCGCATTTGCCAGCAGGCTGGTGATGATGATATTATGATCTCCATGGATTGCGACCGAACGCATAAAGCGCGAACATTTAATTTGCTTATTGAATCACTTAATTCGGGCAATGATGTCGCGGTTGCTTCGCGCTATCACGAGAAAAGCCTGAGTGTTAATCTGCCATTTTGGCGCGCTTTTTTAAGTGATGGGATCAATGCGATGCTCAGGCTTATCTTTCCCCTGAAAGGGGCAAAAGACTATACTACTTTTTTTCGTGCCTACAGAATATCGGTTTTAAAAAAAGCGCTTGAGTTGTATAAGGAGAATTTTATTACCCAGAAGGGGTTTTCCTGTATGGCGGAAATACTTATCAAGCTTAGAGTATTTAAAATAAGGTTAGGTGAGGTTCCTATTGATCTGCGTTTTGATCTGCGCACGGGAGGCAGTAAAATGAATATTAGAGAAACAATTTTCGGTTATCTGCTGCTTATCTGCAGGCAGTTGCTAAGGCGGTTCAGCGGCGTTTTTCGAAAAGCAGATATTTGAGCATGTAGAAACTCAAGTTAATAATATTAAGCGCTTGGGCGGGATCAAGCATTTTTAATAAAAGCGATCCGATAAAGGATAGACTGAATATATAGTTTATATAAATTTGCTTTTGAAATTTTATGAGATCTTTTGAGCTTAAATATTTAGTTCTCCACGGCGGCTTAGAGTGCATGAAATTGAACTTTTTCCAGTCGATATCGGTTATCAAACCCTCATTTTTCATAATCCGGAAAATCTCCGTACCGGGATATGGGCATATAATTCCAAGCTGGAAAACATCGGGTTTAATTTCATGTATAAGTTTTTCAGTCAAGCGTATATCATCGGCATTTTCCTGGGGATGAGAGCCGAGGATAAAAAAAGCGCAGGCAACGATTTTTGCCCGGTGCGTAAGCTCAAAGGCCTTTTTAACCTGTGTTATAGTTATATTTTTCTTGATAAGTGAGAGTATCTTCGGGCTGCCTGACTCCACGCCATAGGCTATTTTTAAACAGCCGCAGTCTTTCATTATGCTTATCAGCTCTTCATCAACAAGGCTAACCTTAGTCTGGCAGTCCCAGCTTAGCTTTAAACTTTTGAGCCCGCGGCAGATTTCAATAAATCTCTTACGGCTTAAAGTCAGGTTTGTGTCTTCAAACGTGATATGATTGTACCCGAATCTATCGCGGCAGTCTTTCAGCTCACCTATTACATTGCCTGCGCTTTTAAACCGGACAATATCTCCGGTTGTTTTTTCTACAGCACAAAAAATACATTTTTGCGAGCAGCCGCGGGAAGTAAACACAACTGTAGACCTTTTTTTTCCTTTATTTATGCCCACAGCATACGCGTGAGTGTATAATTTTTGATTTAAAAGGCTTCGATCCGGCAGAGGAAGCGTATCGAGGTTATTAATGTAATCTGCGGGTTTATTTATGAAAATTTTCCCGCTATTTCTGCCCGCAATACCGGCAATGCCGGTAAGCGGCAACTGATTCATTATGTTTTCACATAAATTCAGCATTGGCAGTTCACCTTCTCCCATAACAGCATAGTCAAAGGCAGGGAATTCACGAAGAGTTTTATCTGGTATTGCCGACACATGAGGCCCGCCGACAACTATCGGCAGATCTTTACGGTACTGTTTTATTAAAAGAGCGGCTTCGTGCGCGTTATTAATGGTAGGCGTCATGGCTGTGATCCCTACAAGTTCAATAGAATGTTTTTTTAAAAGATAATTTATATTATTGCCATTGAAGGGCTCAACTTCAAAATCAATGATTGTGGCCTGAAATCCTTTGGATTTAAGGTATGTGCCGAGATAAACCAGATTGATTGGCTCCTGGATAAGGATTTTTTCAAAGGCGCCGCTTATTTTTGGAGGTCGAATTAGTGCAATATTCATAATTGATTAATGCATACTGTAACATTTATGATAGCGCATGTCAACATAGCCAGAGTTTGAAAGAAAGAACTTTGTGTGTTAAAATAACGTATTAACTCAATTAAACAAAAGAGGCTTTTAGTGGTGTTATCAAGGAAGATAAAAAAAGTAATGCTTGTTTTTCCCACGGGCAAGGTTTTAAAAGGCCATTTCCAGCGCTGTGAGCTGCCGATGGGCCTGGCTTATCTGGCTGCTGTATTAAAGAATAATTTTCATGTAAATGTACTTGACGGCCGCTCTGCATTTAAAAGTTACGCGCCAAAGAAAAGCAAGTGGGAATATTTCGGCATGATGCCTGATGAAATATTAGAGGCTATCAAAGAATTCTCTCCTGATGTTGTGGGTATTACCTGTCTTTCTTCGTTTCATTTTCCGGAAGTGCTGCATCTGTCTAAAATGCTGAAGAAACTGGATAAAAGTATAATTACGGTAACAGGCGGCACGCATCCTACTTTTTTAGCCGATCGTGTAATGAGCGCTCATAGGGAAATAGACTTTATAATTCTGGGAGAGGGCGAATACACATTTAAAAAACTGCTTACAAAAATTAATAAAGCACAGGATTACAGGTCTATAGACGGGCTTGCTTTTCGCGAAAACGGATCATTCAAGATAAATCCCAAAACTGAATATATAAAAAACCTGGACGAGCTGCCTTTTCCTGCTGTGGAGTTATTTCCGCTTGATTTTTATGCTAAAAAAAGTGTGCCTTTTTCGATCACCTCTAAAAGTAGAAAAACCGTCCCTGTTCTTACAAGCCGCGGCTGCGCCTCACGCTGTGTTTTTTGCTCATCTTCAAACTACTGGGGCAGGCAATACAGGATGCGCAGCTCTGAAAACGTTCTTGATGAGATCGAACATCTGGTACGTAAATATGATTTCAGGGAAATACAGTTTATTGACGATAACCTGACGCAGGACAGGGACAGGGCTAAAAGGATATTTGAAGGCCTTATCGAAAGAAAACTGAATATTCACTGGAATACGCCAAACGGCATTGCCGTTTGGACGCTTGATGATGAGATTCTCCGGTTAATGAAAAACAGCGGCTGCTATGAATTAACGGTAGCTTTTGAGAGCGGGGACCAGGAAGTTTTGAATAATATTATAAAAAAGCCGCTCAATCTTGAAAAAGCGCAAAAGCTGGTATTGAAAATGAAACAAATAGGTATTCAGGTGCATTCATTTTTTATCTCCGGATTTCCCGG
>JAKLQT010000063.1 GCA_022013205.1 Candidatus Omnitrophota bacterium
AAAGTCGCATATACCGCATCTTCATCAATTAATTAGAACCGTCCCCTTTTACCGTCCCCTTTTACTTTTAAATTTTTGCGATATCTTTTTTAAGATCGCCTATCGAAATCTTTAAATATACCATTGGCCGTCTGATGAGCAAAGCCTTGTGGATTCAAGCCGGTTATGCCGTAAAAAGCGGCTAACCTTTTCAAGCGGAAGCCCGCCATCAAGCAAATGGGTAGCCCTTGAGCGCCTAAAGCTATGTGTGGTGATTCTTTTCTTTATCCCAATTCTCCGGGCATTATCTTTTATTGATCTATAAATTTGAATTCGGGATAAACTCCCGCCTTTTTGCGATCGGATAAGGTAATCTTTTGGCTTTAGTTTGTTTTCCCGGGTCCATTGACTAATTGATTTTATAAGCTGTTCCGGAATATGGACTAATTCGGGATCATCAGATTTTTTTGATTGCCACAAAGTAAGGTTGCCGGTCTTTATATTTATGTCTTTGATTTTTATAGCGGCCATTTCGCTTACCCTGAGGGCGCACCAGTAAAGCATGGAGATCATCAGCTCATCTCTGCGGGAGATTCCTGGATTGTTTAAAATTTGGCCTATTTCGGCCTTTGTAAGCCATTCTTTGGAGTATTTTGTTTTGGGTTTTTTGGCCATAATGTAACAATTAACGATTTTTGGCCGTTTTTGCTTGCTGTTTACAGCCTTTACAGGTATAAATATATCAGAATATCCGGAAAAACGCAACAAAAGAACTAAATTGTTGTATTTTTGGGGTCAGTTAATAGGCGACTTTATAACTTATCCTCCCATGATTTCTTTGCAAGAGCAGATGATAGATTTTCCATTTTCTTGAGAACTATCATCTAAGTAAACTAGCTTTAGAAGTGCGTCTATTTGTGAATAATAATTTCTACACGTCTATTTTTTGCTCGGCCTTCTTCGGTGTTATTGGTTGCTATTGGAGTTGTTGAACCATAGCCAAGGCCATAAAATATGTCCCGAGGCAAAATCTTATTATTTACAAAATAATCTACTACCGCCTGCGCCCTATTAGTGGATAGTTTTCTATTAAAAGCGGTATCCCCTTTGTTGTCTGTATGTCCGTATACTTCAACTTTCTTACTTTTCATTACTAAGATTAAATCTGCAATTTTATCTAAAAGAGGATAAATATCTTTTTTTAATTCATGTCGTTCAGAATCAAAGTAAATGGCTTTTTCAGTTGCTGTAATATATGTTTCCTGTGGGTTGCCGCCTTCTTTAATCTCGATCCCGGATGATTTTTTAACATTTTCGATGGCATCAACAATAGCAGTATCTTCTTCTGGTTTATTAATTACAGTTATGGAAGAGACAACAGTTTCTATTTGTTTAGAGGTAGCCTTAGGAGCTTTTTGACCCCATAGCATAGTTACGCTTAATCGGTGAGTAGAGCCTAATTCTCGAAAGGGCACAAAGGCATAATCAAAACTTAAGTTATTGTATAAGTAACCCATACCAGCTGTTATACCTGGACCGTCATCGTTTCGTGTATTATATCCGAGACGAACAGGAAATGACTCATTGAAAATTCTCTCCATGCCAATTGCAAATAAGAAGTCTTCACTTCGCTCTTTCATCAAATCTATCGAAATAGTATTTTGCCTAAATGCATAGGCTGATCCAATTCGAATCGCAAGAGGCATATCCTCCGTTTCGCTTTCAAATTTTATAGCAGGCCCAAGATTCTGGATAACTCCTGATAGGCATAATCCCTTAATAGACCTTAGGGCATACAATACCCCTAAATCAATCCCAAAACCCTCTCCAGAGACATTATCGATGGTTTCTCGTATAAATTTAACTGCTCCACCAACGTAAAGTTTATCTGTTAATTTATATCCATAGCCTAAACTTAAGGCTAAATCATTAGCGTTAAAATCACCGAGGCCGGTACCTGCTTGATTTGAAATAGTTGTGTTTTTAATTGAACCATAATTAAGGTAATTTACACTACCACCCCATCCAATAGGCGAAGCATATCCAAGGTATTCTTGAGTTATATCTTGAAAATATTGATTATGCATAAAGGTAGCATTATGTTTTTTTATACCGGCAAGTCCTGCTGGATTATAAAGCAGTGCGTTTGCATCTGTTGCAAGACTGGAGTATGCTCCACTTAGAGCAACTGCACGCGCATTCGCGTCCATAAATAAAAAATTAAATGGCTCTGCTCCAGCAGAAGAAGCTTTGACTATTTGCGGAAACACTAGTATTAAGAAAAATAAGACGCGTATAATCTTCATCTTATCACCGCCACTTTTCTAACAATGGTTTCCTGTCCAGGACTTGATATAACTGCAATATAAATTCCTGAGGCAACATCTTTGCCGCTATCATTTTTAACATCCCATTGTATTTTCCCAGATGAAGCTGTTGATCCAAACTTAGCAACTAGTTGTCCAGTTACAGTATAAATTTTAATATCCACAGAAGCGGGCAAATTATCAAATAGTATTCCGGAATTTAAGTTTCCGAAAGCATATGCAATGCCAGTGTCTGAATTATTGTCATTCGGCTTAAAGGGATTAGGGTAAACGTTAATGTTATCCAGTGTTGATGCTAATGTCGCAAATAAAGCAAAGAAACTAAAATGGGTGGTTTGTCCTCTAACAGTTTTATTAGATCTGTCTCTGGTTGAAACAATATCTTTTTTCCATGGTCCCGCGAGAGTTTCAGCGGAATACATTTCTAATTTATCAGCTCTAACTGTTGTGCCGTCAACTATGCCATCGTTATTAGTATCTTCGTAGGAAAGGGTTATAGATGCAGATTTACCATTAGATAATATAGTTTGGCTGTTTGAAAGACTTACTTCAGTTATTAATCCCGAAGTGTCTACACCGTCAGGCACAGAAGGGAAAGAAACTGGATTGTTAGTTACTGAAATACTAACTGTTGATATATTTAAAGCTTCAGCGGGTAATTCCACTTTAGTTAATTGGGTTGAGGCCTCATCCGCTGTTTGAATTGTGTTTGAAACAGTATTATAAATTCTTTGCTGCTTTTTTACTTGTCCCCCTCCAAGACTGCTTTCACTTATATCTGGATCAACTGTATCAGCACTAATTGTAATAGCCGGAGGAGTTGAATCTGTATTATTTCCAGTGTCGGTTGCTACTGCCCTTAAATCATAGTTTGTTTGTGCTAGAGTTGTAAGATCCCAATGCACAAAGTAGGGCGAATCTGTGTCGGGATTTAAATGATTAATATTAGCAGCTAGAATATCCGTCCAAATTGTTGAGGTGGAAGCTTTGTATTGGAAAGTAACTTTTTGTATTTGAGATATTTCCCCAGAAATGGGTTCTGCCATTACGGTGACTCTGTTGCCAGAAACTTTTTTGCCGGATTGTGGGATTTTAATAGCTGTTCTTATCCCGCTGAGTGTGTCTGTTGAGGAAGCTGAGGCTAAAACATGCGTATTTAATTCAGGCACCCCGCAGGTTGTGTAGGCGCGCAAAGTAAATTTATATGATGAGCTAGAGGCTAACACATCCGTAGTATAAGTGGTTTCAGTTGATGTAAGGATTGCAATTGGATTTAAGTAATCGACTGTTCCAGTTCCACTATCATAGAATAATCGGTAATGAGTGGTTTCTTCTGAAGGAGAAGGGTCCCAAGTTAACTTAATTGCATTCCCGGTTAAGCTTACGGCTGTAAGGTTGCCTGGAGGGTAAACTGGACCGGGACCGTTTATAAATACTTCTAAGGTTGAATCAAACACGGTCGCAGTAGATTCCTGGTTATAATTTTTAATTCTGAAATAGTAACTTGTGCAAGCGAGCAAATTAGTCGATGTGTGCGACGTTGTAGAAGAAGTAAAGTTATCATCAAAAACAGAACTGCTTGTGGAGTATTGCAATTCAGAAAGTGTGTAACTTGGATTAGAGTTTGAATCCCAGTTTACGATAGCACTACTAATATAAATAGCGCTGGCATTTGTTCCTGTTGGAGGATTTGCCAAAGTCCATGTTGGAGTATCTTTATATAGCAGATATGAGGATTCTGTTCCGATATGATTTTCGCTGCGTATACGGATTTTATATGGGTAGTTAGGTAATAACCCATAGAAGGTTGTGAAATTCAAAAGAGTATTACTTGAAGAATAAATTGTAGAAAAGTCATTTGTAGAAATTTGCGCTTCATACAAAGTATTTGAAGGGTTTCCATTCGCAAGCCAATTAACCGTTGTGGATGTGGCATATACATTGGTTATTCCTGGCGTAGATATAGCTGGAATCATTGCCAAAGTATAAGTTGGGGTATCGCTAAGTAAAACATATGATGATTCCCCTCCTATAGTATCTACGCTACGGATACGGATTTTATGCGGATAATTAGGCAGCAAACTATAGACAGTTGTAGAAGTTAAAAGAGTATTGCTTGAAGAATAAATTGTAGAAAAATCATTTGTTGAAAGTTGGACTTCATATGTAGTGTCTGTTTGATTCCCATTTGCAGACCAAGTTATAGAAAGCTGTGTTGTTTCAATTCCAGTTGCTTCAAGGTTTGCCGGAGTTGACGGAGGTGTTGTTGTGCTCCCTATATACAAATAATCAGTTTGAACACTATTGCTGTTTATAGCTGATACTCGTAAATAATAAGTGCTACTTGGACTTAATAGTCCTGCAATGGTCGCATTTGTATTGTAAGTATCACTACTACTTTCAATTGAAGTAAAAGATGCTGATAGGGCTGCCTCTGTACGGTAAAGAGTTGTGGTTGAATGGTTGTCATTAGAAAGCCAATTGACTGTAGCAGAAGTTAAATATACATCACTTATGCCCTGCGGTGAGGTGGCAGGTATCATGGCTAAAGTGTAAGTTGGGGTATCGCTATGGAGAAGGTATGACGATTCTATTCCAATGGAATTTATACTGTGAATACGAATTTTGTGAGAATAATTTGGAAGCAGGCTATAGAAAGTTGCAGAAGTCAAAAGAGTATTACTTGAAGAATAAATTGTAAAGAAGTCATTTGTAGAAATTTGCGCTTCATATAAAGTTGTTGAAGGGTTGGTATTTGTAGACCAGGTTATGGAAAATTGAGTTGTTTCAATACTTGAAACTTCAGAGTTTGATGGAATCGCTGGAGCTGTTATTGTGCTGCCAATATATAAATAATCGGTTTGAATGCTACTTCCATTTATGGCTGCAACTCGGAAGTGATAGGTGGTGTTTGGGGTTAACCCTCCAATAGTCGCATTTGCATTGTAAGTATAGCTACTACTTTCAATCGAAGTAAAAGATGCTGACAGGGCTGCTTCTGTACGGTAAAGAGTTGTGTCTGCAGGATTGCCGTTGGCAAGCCAGTTTACAGTTGCGGATGTTGCGTATACATTATTTATTCCTTGTCCTGATGTGGTTGGAATCATTGCCAAAGTATAAGTGGATATTTCAATCGACTCAGAAGTTTCAATCCCGAGACTATTGCGAGCTTTAGCTTTAAAGGTATATTGGGTATTCGGCGTAAGTTCGGTATAAACTTGTGATACTCCGGGGTCATAAACTTCATTCTTGTTAATAGATAACATTCCTCCTATTGCATAAATCTTCCCATTTAATGCAACTGCAATATGATGCTCTCTTGGTGTTGGCATAAGCGCTCTGGTTTGCCATGTGTCAGAAAGAGGATCATACTCTTCATTTACATCCATACCTAAGCCATCTCCGCTTTTCTGACCTCCTATAACGTATATCTTACCTCCAACCATTGCTGCGGCTAAAGCATTCCTTGGAGTTGGGAGAGGTGATTTGGTTTCCCACGAATCTAATATAGGGTCATACTCCTCATTTTTTGGGGAATACCCATTTGCATCTTGGCCACCTATAACGTATATCTTTCCGTTTACAGTTACAGCCACAGGTGTATAGCGTGCCGTAGGGAGGTTTGCATGGGTGGTCCAAATATCTGTTCCAACTGAGTAGGATATATTTCTATTTACTTTTCCAGGTTGTCCATCCAAACCACCAAAAGTATATATTCTGGCATTAAATGAAGCTGCGCCAAAAGAGCTATTGCGTGAAGACATAACTGCATTAGTTGTTGTCCAAGAGTCAGATATGGGATCATAAGAGTTATTTATATCTTGATAATTCCCTTCTTGATTTAATCCTCCTATTGCAAAAATTTTGTTTCCTAATAAAACGGTTGAAAGACTATGTCTTCCTAATTGCATAGTTGTTTTGGTTGTCCAAGTGTTTGTTATAGGGTCATATTCATCATTTCTGTTATAGGTAACTCCTGAGCTTACTCCTCCCATAGCATAAATTTTTCCATTATATGCTGCGCCACCCAAATAATAACGACCAGATGGCATATCAGCTTTTTCTGTCCAAATATTTCCATTACGCCAAGAGGCGTAAGCATTATCTTTTGCAACAACTACACCTGAAAGCCCAGTCTCAAGACGAGAGAACCCTGTTGGAGCATATGCGGATGCAATAATCGTACTTGCTGAAACTTCATCAAAGAATATAGATGTTGGCGTTTCAATCATCGTTAGAATTGTAGCACCATTGGATAATGGGCTGTAATTCCCATTTACATCTTTAGTCCATGCGCGGAGATAGTAAGTAGTATTTGCTAATAAATCAGTTAATTCTAAATATCGAGTGGTTTCGGGTGTTACTCCGGTCGTTGATAATAAAACTTGAGCTGAAGCCGTCGACCAAAATAACTCATTAACAGCATCTTCGGCTGAAGATGAATACTGAATAGTAAAAGTAGAGTTATTTAAAGTTCCAATATTTCCATCTTCTCCTGGAGAGGTCCAAGAAAGATTAATATTTCCTGCAGAAGGTGATACTGCGGTTAAATCTGAAATAGCATTTGGCGGAATACCGATAGAAAGTAATTCTGCAGAAGAAAGAGCGGTGCTACCATTGTATCCCCCGCAGATTAATAATTTTCCGCTAGATAATAAAGTCGCAGTATGACGTTGTCTCGTCGCATCCATAGCTCCTACAGTGGAAAATGACCCGTCAGATGGATCATATAATTCCGCAGAGGAAAAAGTTATGCTGCCATTGTATCCTCCGGATATTAACACTTCACCGTTAAGCAACAATGTCGCAGTATGGAGATATCTCGCAGCGTTCAGTGAACCTGTAGCGGCAAATGTTCCAGTGTTTGGATCGTATAATTCTGAGGAGGAAAGTGTTGTACTGCCACTATATCCACCCACCACTAATACCTTTCCATTTGGTAATAATATAGAAGTATGAAGTTCTCTGGTAGTGCTCATTGAACCTGTAGCGGTAAAAGTCCCCGTATTTGGATCGTATAACTCAGCAGAGGAAAGGGCTACACTATCATTCCATCCACCAGATATCAGTACCTTTCCGTTAGGCAGCAATGTTGCGGTATACTGTTGCCGTATTGCATTCATTGACCCTGTTGCGGAAAATGTCCCAGAATTTGGGTCGTATAACTCAGCAGAGGAAAGAGTTCCGCTTTCACCATATCCACCTGCCACTAATACCTTTCCATTTGGTAACAATGTAGCAGTAAAATTTGTTCTCACAGTGCTCATTGAACCTGTAGTGGCAAATGATCCAGTATTTGGATCGTATAACTCAGCAGCGGAAAAAGTTGTGCCCGCACCATTTTCCCCACCAACTATCAATATTTTCCCATTAGGTAGCAAGGTTGCAGTATGAAATCTTCTCGCTGTAATCATTGAATTTATGGGTGTAAATGTTCCAGCGGAGGGGTCATATAACTCAGCAGATGCAAGAGCTACGCTGTTAGTCCATCCTCCCACCGCTAATACCTTTCCATTTGACAGTGATGTAGCAGTATGTATGTATCTTCCCTCATTCATTGAAAAAAGACTCACATCTGGAGCATCTGTTTCGCTTATAGGTGTTCCTGTAGCTTCGGTATTATAAGAATCCTGTGCTTCAAAATAATAGGTGTAATCCGTTCCGGTTGAAACTAAAACTTTTGAATAGGTATAGAGTTTACCGTCTGTATAAGTTGTATCCCCCGCATCCGTTTCAGCCATAGCAAACGGACTGCCTGATATTTCAGAACCACCTTTCTTTATATGAATTTTTGGATAACCTGAATTTGGAGCATCATCATCTGAATCAGTATACTTCGTCCTAAATACAAAATTTGTATTGGGGCTGCCAGCTTCAGGATTTAAGCCGTCAGAGGTGTAATTAGTTTCTTCTGTCCAGGCGAGAGTAGGACTGTAATTTATTTCCCACTTTGTAAGAAAGAAGTCTGAAGTACCGGTAAGTGCTCCATCTAGGTCTCCTTGAGTACCTCCGGTTACATAAACATTTCCTGATGTGGAGACTGCGACAGAATAACCATAATCGGAATCTGCTGCGATAGGATCTGTTGAACCCCACTGCTTAGTCCATTGCTTCTCTCCTGCAGCATTATATTTCGTGAGGATAGCGTCCCCTGAACTGGGCCATGGGTTTATGTTTCCATCAAGATTGCCGTTTGTATAACCGGTAACATAAATATTACCTGTTGCTTTATCTATTGCTACGCCTTTTCCTATATCTGAAGCAGAAGTTCCCCATTGCTTAGTCCACTGTTGTACGCCTGAAGAATTATACTTGGTAAGAACGATATCTGCAAACCCAGCATTGACTCCATCTAAATTACCATATGTATCACCAACAACATAAATATATCCAGCTGTATCTACTGCAACTCCATATCCAGTATCAGCATCATTTGTTCCCCATTGTTTGCTCCACTCTTTTACACCGGAGGAATTACATTTAATGATGAAAAAGTCTGAGTTGCCAAGGGCTGTATTTCCATCGAGTTCAGCATGAACCTGCCCTGTGATGTAAATATTGCTGGAAGAATCTGAAACAATTGAAAATCCTATATCGCCAAGAGATGTTCCCCATTGCTTGCTCCATTGTTTTGTGCCATCTGAATCATATTTTGTTAAAAATATATCAGAGAGTCCTAATGAAGTATTTCCATCTAAATCACCATTCGTAATTCCTGTAATATAAATATACCCAGCAGTATCTACTGCAACTCCATAGCCTTGATCAGTATCGGGTGTTCCCCATTGCTTCGTCCATTGCTTAACTCCGGACGAATTGTATTTGGTAAGAAAAATATCAATACCACCGGAACTTATATTCCCGTCTAAATCTCCATTACCCTCTCCAGTCACATATATGTTACCCGAATTGTCTGTGGTAACTGCTTGTGCTAGGGCATCCACGGCCAAAGTTTGAGTCCACTGTTCAACACCTACTGAATTATATTTACTAAGCAAAATTCCGGGATAGCCTGTCACATAAATATCTCCAGTAGAGGTATCTATTGCTACCCCTTTGCCATAATCCGAACCCCCATCTCCCCATTGCCGAGTCCAATCTTTCATGTGTATTTCACTAGAAAAAGATATGGCGGAGAAAATTGTAATGAGTAAAAAAATTTGAAATATTTTTTTCATAAATTCACATATTCGGAAGTCGGACTTCTGAATATTCATTATTTAGATTTTTTGTTGCAATTCCCCAATGCGGCCTTACACTATTGTCATTATATGTAACTTACAAGTGTTATCGCCAATTACTTTGTAACAAAAGAACGAAACTGTTGTATTTTTACTTTTTTAGAAGTGATTTATTGGAATAGCAAGCTACTAAAAATAAACAGATTTTTATATTTCAAATTTTGATTTTCTATATTACCTTTATTATTACCCTTATTTTTACATATTACCCTTTTTAATCCAAGGGGCTCCAGGACCTTTGCCGATAGATTTTAAATTTCCTTTAGCACTAAGGTCCTTTAACACCCGCCGTATCATGTCGTGGCTTACATTTGGGCAAGCGCGTTTAAGATCGGCTAAGGTAAATTTTCCTTCAAAAGATTTTATTGCGCTTAAAATCAAGGTTGTCTTTGCCCCGCGCGCGAATCGAACCGGCTCGGCTCTGCTTTCAAACTCACCATACGCTCGCCTGACTATCGAAAGCAGGTAATTAAGCCATGGAATAATGTCATGCTTCCCCTCATGCCAATGCTTTGAGCTTTCAAGAAGTACTCTGTAATAATCCTCACGGGTTTCTTCAATAAGCTTTTCAAGACTTATATATCTGCCAACTTCTATGCCGTGCTGATAGAGCGCAAGTAAAGTCAAAAGACGGGCGACTCTGCCGTTTCCATCCCGGAAAGGATGAATACAAAGAAAATCCAACACAAGCATCGGGATAGCAAGTAGCGAGGGAACATGCTCCTGATTTATAGCGTGCCTATATAACAGGCAAAGCTCCTCAACAGCTTTTGGGGTATCTTTATATAAAACCGGTTTAAATCTGATGAACGGCGGCACGCCCGGTTTGATTTCAATTATTTCATTATTCACACGCTTAAACTGCCCCGCATCTCCTGAACCTTCCTGAATTATGAAATGAAATTTTTTTAACAATTCGGGAGTTATGGAAAGTTCAGAGTAATTTGTATGTATCAGGTTTAACGCTTTGCGATAGCCCTGTACTTCTTCTTCTGATCGGTTTTTTGGCCGGACATTTCCAAGAACAAGGGGGGTAAGACGGTCCGGCCGGATTGTAATACCTTCTATTCGATTAGAGGACTCGGCACTCTGGACCAAAGCCATGTCCCTCATACTTTTTAAAAGTTGCGGAGTCTGTCGCGAATAAAGTTCCTGGCGGCCTTTGCTTTGAGCAATATCCGTCATAAGCCATACAGACCCCGCCGGTATAGGAAAATTTTTTAATTTTTCATTGCGAAACGATATCATAAAACACTCTTGTTTATTGGATATTTTTCAAGTCTATTATACAGTTTTTTTACACAACCACTAGTTTTTTAAATTACTTAAATATTTCCTTCCGCTTTTTTTTCGTTATCAGTTTGTTCCATAATTTCCCCCGTTCACTTTTGATACCAGAAACTAAACCCCTGTTATAAATAACTTATAAATTAAAATATCGTTATAAACGATCTAATACCGTTATATCTATAACCGTTACTCTACAACCCTGTTTCTCATAGATAAACACTGGTACGAAACCCCATACTTCTCTGGTTTTGAGCGACCGAAACCCCATACTTCTCTGGTTTTGAGCGACCGAAACATCATACTTCTAAGGCAACACTATTATGATTTTGTTGTATTTATGGATTTTATGACATCTCTAAGGTGTCTTATTTTCTTTTTCGCCGTTTTCTATCCGGAGCTTGCGTTAATGCGGAAGCGGCAACTGATTTTGTGTTTTTCGAAGTTTTGAGACTTCTTAATAATTTTGATGCTTTTGTTGCAACCCTTTTTGAGGTTCTTTGTTTATTTAAAAAATAGCGTTTTTGATATGTCTCTATGAATTAAAGCAGACGCTATTTGACCGGGACTTACATTAATTCCATCCTTCCGCTTAAAATATTCAGACATCTTTTTAAGCTTAATCCAATCTTCTGGAAAGAGGGGTATTTTATTTCGTTTCTTTACAGTTCCTGCCAATGCGGGGCGACCGCCGGTAGAACGCAATCTGCCTATAAAAAACTGCCGCAAAGAAAATAAAGAGATCGGTCCTTGTTTTGTATCAATCTTAATTCCTACTTTTTCCGCGCCCAAAGCCTTAGCAACAACATCAGGCTTAACCAGTTTTTGAGTTGGCCCTATAACTTTAATTAGTTTTTGAGTTGGCCCTGTAACTTTAATTATCTTTGCCATTTTATCCACCTCTTTTTTTAAACTTTGTTAATGGTCGTATTTGGAAATTCTAAAAAAAGAACCGTCAAATTCAAATGCTACTTCGCCTTGATTGGTTTCTTTGCCAAATCTATGTAAAAATTTTCTAAGTACACTTAAATTGTTTCCAAAATGAGCTTCATAAATGTGTGTAGATATTAGTGTAGTTTTTTCCCAAACTATATCCTCATCTTTTAATTTTTCAATACTTTCAATATCTTTTTTTAACCAAGTGCCATCCGCTGGAGGCATTGTAGTTGTTCCACCGCCAATAATCGTAAGCAATTTTTTAGCATCCTTGATCCATTTTTGGATATTTTTTACATTTTTACCGGTTTTATCTTTGTGAGGAATATCACAGCTGTCCCGTTAAACTGGAAACAGATACGGTTGCTCTTGACACTTAATCCTGTCAAGCCTTTCTTCGTTTAAATTCAGCAAATCAATCAGTGAACCCCTCTCCATCAACATTTCCCGCACCATCCTATGCAAATAGAATATTGAGGGCTTATATCTCGTCTGATATTTGATATACGCCAACAACAAATAATAACACATGGCAGTCCATACTTGAATAAGAACGGCGTTTATTGATGTGCCCAGAAATGTTTTTATCTTCAGGTTCTGTTTTATCCATTTAAAAAACACTTCTATCTGCCATCTTGCTTTATAAATGCGCGCTATTGTTTCGGCGGCAAGTTTGAAATTATTGGTCAAAAATTCAAATATTTTATCGGTTTCAGAATCATAATATCTTATAAGCCTAAGTTTATCAGGATACTCTTTTAAAGTATAAAAGCTGGAAAGAGTTATATGTTCATCGGAAAGAACTCCCGTGCGTAAAGGAACATCATGCTGTCCAACAACCCCGTATTTCAGGTTCTCTTTAGCTCGCGTGACAAAAAAGGCATTATTGATATCTATACGACGGAACCACGAGAAATCCATATAACCTTTGTCAAAGCAATATATGCTGTCCGGAACAATATTAAAAAATTTTTTCGCCACTGTTAAATCATGGCATTTGCCGTTTGTTGCTGCCACGAAACACGGCAGATTGCCTGAGTAATCCAACTGGCAGTGAAGCTTTAAGGCACCTTTGGCCGCCCTAAACTTTGCCCAAGGAAAAGACTCAAGGCAGAGATTTATCGTTGTGGCATCAAAGGCATAAAGCGGATTTTTGAATTTAAATTTGTGTTTCGGCGTTATGCTTTTACATCTATCCAATAAATTGTAAAACAGGCGTTCAAAAACTCTGTAATCGCGCTTTTTATTGGCTTGAGCAAGCGTTGAACGCTTAACGCTGTTTGAAAGACCAAGATGATACATTCTTGAGCCCTGCGCCGCAAGGCCGTTTTGTATGTCGCGAAGACTTTGTTTGCCGCTGGCTTGAGCGTAAAGCATCGTGGAAAACTGATTCCAAGTGGTAAAAGTCTTGACATACTTGTCGGTGTCAAGGGCTAAAACCTGTTTTTCAAAATGATGTCTGGGGATAAGAGTTAGAAGTTGATGCATAATTGTGTTATAATGGGACATAGGGAATCCTCCGTTGGTAAATGGTTTCTTTGTTAAAAATAATTTTACCATAACGGAGAGGTTCCCTCAAATTTTAACGGGACAGATGTGATAAATTGATACAAGTGACTCCGCCGCGAGAAAGGATTTCTATAAGCTGTTTTAAAGCGTGTTGCGGTCTTGGAAAATATTCTGAAGCTTTTAAAATAGCGGAAGGTTTGCTTTCCCAAAAAAAGGTTAATAGCAGTGTGAGTGCATTTTATAATCCATGGATTAACGAAAGGCTTGCGCCACAATCATTTTGGAGAAAACAGTTTTTGATATTGTCGAACACTGAAGTTAAAGGGAAGTATAAAATCTGGAAAGTTTTTTATTTAATGATGCTGAAAGAAATGATAGGCGATAGAAGTTTGATTCAAGTTAAAGGAAGTTGTCGTCAATTTAAGGGGCGTTATAGGTGGATGAGGTTTGCGAGAGCTTGCTATCTGTTCGTATGTGATTTGAAACAGGCGCTAAAAGAATTACGAATTATCATTGATTGTATGCCACATGATGAGATTGTGCGGTGTAAAAATGGTGAAGGTTTGATATGCGTTGGAAAAGTCGTAGAGGGATTAAAACAATTTGAAATCGCGATTAGTATGAACGAGGGCATGAAGGGTAATATAGAAGCATGGAAAGGCGAAATGTATCTTATGATGGGAGAATATAAGAAAGCTCTTAAAAGCCTTGAAATTGCTGTTCAGCTAAACGCCCCGTTAGCTTTGTGCTGGCGAGGCGCAGCTCTTTTTAAATCAGGGCATATTCAAGAGGGGCTTAAAGATTTAAGGCATGTTGTTAAAAAATTTCCAAAAGATCGTGAAGCCAGGGTGTGGATGGCGGAAATTTTAAGAACATTGGGTAAGTTTAATGAATCGTTTGAACATTTGAATTTTATACTTAAAAGCAGTCCGGATTATGATTTCGCATTCTTTAATCGAGCGCTTTTATATTATGAAACAGGTGATTATACAAGCATGCTGGAGGATTTCTCCAGAATTGATATTAAGTTAAAGAGTGTTATTTTGGACAGATTGAAAATTAAGCCAATAACAAAGTTTAGCCATGGTCAGATATATAAAATACTGAAAGGCGGATTGGAAATGGCAAAGGGCAATCGCAGGCATGAAAAGTATTTTTTGCGGATTCAATTTCCAGTGTATACGAATATTGGTTGACATGGGTTTTATGACCAATCGCAAGGATCAAACTAATCTAAATATGAAGGTAAGGGAATTTGAAAATGAAGAGAGTTAAAATATTCGCTTTCGGCGGAAACGAAGTTTCCCCGACAGGCATTAAAGATGAAAAAACCGGTAAAGTTATAAATCCCGATATCGCGATGCAATGGCGGAGAACAAAAAAAACTTGTGAATTTGTGGCCGATATAATAAAAAGCCATCCTGAAGACGCTTATATTATTACTCACGGCAATGGCCCGCAGGTAGGCAATGTTCTTTTGAGGGCGGAATATTCAAGGCCTATCTTGCCTTCATTGCCGCTTGATGTATGCGGCGCCGATACTCAAGGGGCCATGGGTTATATGATGGGACAGCTCCTGACAAATGAACTTAAATTGAGGGGAATTAATAAAATAGCGGCTGAAACGGTTACGCAAGTTCTTGTAGATGCCGATGACCCCGATTTTACAAATCCTTCAAAGTTTATAGGCCAGTCATATACCAAAGACGAGGCCGCCCGAAGAAAAGAACAGAATGGCTGGGACATTAAATTGTATAAGAGAGACGGAGCGGGCAATGAAATATGGCGCAGAGTTGTGCCTTCTCCCGTTCCCAAAACCATTATTGAAATAAATGTTATTGAGAAGAATATGGAAGGCGGGATCATCCCCATTTGCGTCGGCGGCGGCGGAGTTCCCGTAGTTGAAATAAAACAGGAGAACGGGGTTTATAATTCCAACTACGGCATTAGTTATTATCATTCGGAAGATGATGTAAAATTGCTTAAGGGTGTTGAGGCTGTTATAGATAAGGACCTTGCATCGGCTCTATTGGGTAAATTGCTTTTAGAAAAGGCTAAAGATAGAGGCGAAGAAATAGAAATTTCTCTTACGATATTTACCGGCGAGGACGGCGCGAAATTAAATTATCAAAAACCCAATCAGGCGGATTTAAGAAAATTGAGTTTGGCTGAGCTTGAAAAAATTTACCTCTCCGTTCCGTGTCCCTTTCCCGCCGGCAGTATGGGGCCCAAAATAAAAGCGATTATAGAGTTTTTGCGTTTTGGCGGCAATATCGCTTATATAGCAAAAACCGATTTATTTGAGGAAACTCTTAAGGGAGAAGCCGGCACTACGGTTATAAAATAAATTCCCGCTGTGGCATTGCAGAGCCTTATCGCGGAGAACTTTATTCAAAGCGGCAAATGTAATTAAGAAAATGCAATACAAAATAAAAAACTGCGAAATCATCTTAAATAGTGATTGTAATGCGAGATGCTCGTTTTGTTATCAGCCCGATATGGAGACGAAAGAATCGTCTTATAGAATGCCTTTCAAGGAAGCGGCGAAAGCGCTTTACGACGGAAAAAAACGGGGAGCGCAGGTAGCGTATTTTATCGGCGGTGAAATAACTCTTCATCCTGATTTGCCCCAAATAGTGGCATTTGCCAGAAAAATTGGCTATCCGTATATTCAGGTTATGAGCAATGCTTTAAAACTTTCAAACTATGCTTATACAAAAACTTTGGTTGACGCCGGAGCCAATCTATTTAAAATATCTCTTCATGGTTATAATTCCAAAATACATGATGGTTTGGTAGGCGTTCAGGGCGCTTTTTTGAAAGTGGTTAAATCTTTTGAGAATATTAAAAAATTAGGCGCTGAAGTAACCGTTAATTGCACGCTGAACAAGCTTAATTATAAATCCGTTCATAAATTTGCCGAACTTATAACACGGAAGTTTGAAATAGAGGATTTTAATATCATCTTTCCTCATTATACGGGAATGATGAAAGATAATGTTGAGATGCTTAAAGTAAGCGTGAAACAGGCCGAGCCTTATTTAAGGAAGATGTTAGGTGTTTTAGAAAGGTCAAAAGCAAAGGTGGAAAATGCCATACTTATCAATTTCTGTCCTTGCAATTTGCCGGAAGCCACCCATCTTATGACTGAATGGGAAAGGCCTGACGCTGTTTTAAAAGATGAGCCGATGTATCACCTTGAGGGTTATACGGAAAGAATTTATCAGATGAAGGAAGAGTTAAGGACAAAAAATAAAAGCTGTTTAAAATGCGTTTACAATAAAAGGTGTATGGGTTTTGAAAAGTGGTATGTGGATATATTTGGCTCAAAAGAATTTAAGCCTATAATTAAGCGCATCAAACCCGTTAATATTCGTCCTACTTTCAGAAAAGTAAAAAAGTTGAAAAGTCTAGTGGTAAATTAACTTGCAAGAAAGATTGGCTTAAAAAACACCAATTAAGGAGTTTTAAAGTGAGAAAGATAAAGACAGTTCAATGCATACAGTGCGGGAAAGATCATGATTTTGATGATTTGGATATGGATTGCACTTCCTGCGGCGGCAATTTGCATATTGTTTACAATTATAAACTTATAAAAAAGAGACTCACTTACGAAGAGTTGGAAAAAAATCCCGATAAAAGCATCTGGCGCTATATGGATATTCTTCCTTTATCCAGCGAAAAGCATTTGCCATTGCCTAATATAGGATTTACACCTCTCTACAAAGTTGACAAATTGGGGCAAAATATCGGCGTCCCCGATTTATACATAAAGGACGAGGGGAGAAATCCAAGCGCTTCTTTAAAAGACAGAGCGAGCGCGGTAGTTGTTGCCAGAGCCTTGGAATTAAAGGAAAAGATTATGACAGCCGCGTCCACCGGCAATGCGGCTTCCTCCCTTGCTTGTTTGACGGCCGGAACAAATTTAAAGACCATAATTTTTGTCCCTGAAAAGGCTCAGGCTCCCAAAATGGCGCAATTGCTTGTTTTTGGCGCCACCGTAATTATGGTCAAGGGCAATTATGACGATGCTTTTGAGCTTTCAATACAGGCTTCTCAGGAATATGGTTGGTATAATAGGAGCACGGGTTATAATCCTTTAACAAGAGAGGGGAAAAAAACTTGTTCATTTGAAATATGCGAGCAAATGGATTGGGAATCCCCGGAGAAAGTTATAGTTCCTGTCGGAGACGGAAATATCATAAGCGGTTTATGGAAAGGGTTTATTGACTTTTATAAGCTTGGAATAATTGAAAAATTACCGCAAATGATAGCTGTTCAAGCTGAGAATAGCGATGCTATCAAAAGAGCCTTTGACAGCGGCGGAGATATTGAGCCGGTAAGCGGAAATACCATAGCGGACAGCATATCCGTTAGTATGCCCAAGGACGGTATGTCAGCTCTTATGGCTATAAAAGATTCAGGAGGTTTCGCTGTTTCGGTTTCTGACGATGAAATATTGAAAGCTATTCCGGAAATGGCCAGAGCTACCGGCGTTTTTGCAGAGCCCGCTGGCGCGGCCGGCCTTGCCGGTTTAAAAAAGGCAATTAAAGAAGGTAAGGTTGATGACGGAGATTCCGTTGTTTTGATCGTGACAGGCAATGGCTTAAAAGATATTAAAAGCGCTATAAAAGCCACAGGCAAACCTCTTTACATAAACCCGGATATAAACGAATTAAAAAGACTTGTTGATTCCGGAAAAATATAAAACTATAGGACAATATTGGAAGCTATGCTTCATAAAGTGTCGGTAGCTATGTGAACGACCAATATTTAACTCCGGTCAAGTTCACTCATCCGATATTCCATCCCTCTGTTTTTCGAACCTCTATTATTTATTGATTTTTATCAATAGGACTTATGTCCTATTAACGAATAGTGCTTTATGCCCTTTGAAAGTTGCAACCGACTATGGTATCATAAGTGAGTGGGATTAATTATATCCCTGAAAAATTAGAGAAAGCAAAAATGGAGGCAATAAATGAGAAAGGCATTAGCGTTGTTGCTATGTTTCGCTTTTACCGGTTTTGCCGGAGCGGAGATAGTTAACTTTGATCAAGGTATTGATACGAAGGAAATAATACACCATTATTATGACGGTTACAATGACTACTACACCCCTAATGTTCCCATGCCGATGGGACATTCAAGATATGTTCGCGATTGCGTGAGATTCAGCTTTGGACCCTCGGACAATGACATTCTTTCAGAGAAAGTTCGTCTTCACAGCACAGAATATGTGGAACATTGTTTTACCATTATGCAACCTAATGGTCCCGATCATATAACGGGTCCGGTTACGCATTGCTATGAAGTACCAGGACAAAGCTGGCGTAAAGGCGCTCAAATATCCATAAAAGCCAGAAAACTTTTTCCTTGGGAGAAAGAAAATTTTGAGGTTTGTCTTGAAGGTCCATGGATGAGATTGTATACCAATAATACCGCTTATGAATACAATATAAATAGGATTGGGCACTACGATGTTCTGTTTGAATTAACCCCTGAATATAAAAAGCCGATGAATCCCGATTTAAACGGTGTTCAATTGGTCGACTTTAAATACAATGAAGCTACTCAAGAGTATACCCTTAAAGTCAAGGATATTTGGGCTAAAGAATATACCGGCGAAAAAATCATGTTTAAAGTAGAGCTTTACAAAGACGGCTGGTGGTTCTTTAACTCTTATCTCGGCAAAAAAGAAATTACATTTGATTCCGCCGATACTTATGAAATCACATTTGCCGAAAATGCCCTTGAAACATCCGTGGATGAAGGAATAGAAGCGGATTTTAAAGGCATTGAGATTATTAGAGGAGCTAAGAAATATTACGCGAAATGGGGTTTCAAGAGAATAGGCAGTATTTCTAAAGATAAGTTCATGAAGAAAGGCGAAACACCCAAAATTACAAAATGAAGCTATGCTTCATTCCCGTGGCGCCATAGGCGCCACGGGACTTTTTATTTCCGCTCTTGGATTTTCAAACTCCAAACTCTGAACTCTCTGAATATATATATATTGCTATAATAAGCGTATAATCAGCTTCAGTTGTAAGGAGTTTTTCATGCAAGGCATAAAAATAAATTCAAGTGTTTTAGAAAAAACAGTCGGTCGCGCTCGTGAAAAAAACATCATTTTACCCACTTTTTCCCAGCAAAAAAATCCTGATACCATACCTCAAAAAATAAAAGAAGAACTTAAAGATATAGGCCTTTGGGACATTAATTCAAGAAATCTTTTTAGAATTACATGGAAAAATAATCCGAAAGAAGCCGGCGGCGACGGCCTTTTTGGCGGTGTTAATTTTATAGAGCTTCCAAGAGAGATAACGGGCATTAAAGCCAGAGTAATAGGGCTTGTCGGAAAATATTTTCCTACGGGTTCGCATAAGGTGGGAGCGGCTTATGGCTGTTTGGCTCCGAGGCTTGTGACAGGAGAATTTGACCCTACAAGCCAGAAAGCGGTTTGGCCGTCCACCGGCAATTATTGCAGGGGAGGAGCTTTTGACAGCGTTCTTTTGGGCTGCGCATCCATTGCCATACTTCCCCAAGGAATGAGCAGGGAGCGTTTTGAATGGCTTGAATCGGTGGGTAGCGAAGTTATAGCCACTCCCGGAACCGAATCAAATGTGAAAGAGATTTATGATAAGTGCTGGGAATTAAGAAGAACCAGAAAAGACATAGTTATTTTTAATCAATTTGATGAATTCGGCAATTCAATATGGCATTATCATATGACAGGTTCCGCTTTGGAAGAAGTTTATGACAAAGTAAAAACTTCCAAAAGCAGATTCGCGGCTTATTGCTCGGCCACAGGTTCGGCCGGAACAATCGCGGCCGGTGATTATTTGCGAAAAAAACATCCTCTTATAAAAGTTGTGGCGTCTGAAGCCCTGCAATGTCCTACCATACTTTTAAACGGTTTTGGCGAACATAGAATAGAAGGCATAGGGGATAAGCATATTCCTTGGATTCACAATATTAGAAATACCGATGCGGTTACGGCTATTGATGATGAGGATTGTATTAGATTGATGAGACTTTTTAATGAGTTGGAAGGTCAAAAGGCGCTTGGAGAAAAAGGTATTAAAAAAGAAATCGTTGAAAAACTTAAGCTTTTGGGAATATCAAGCATTTCCAATATGCTGAGCGCGATAAAAACCGCTAAATATTTTGAATACGGAGAAGACGACATTATTTTTACCGTATTCACCGATTCAATGGATCTTTATCAGTCAAGATTAAAAGAAGTTCGCAAGCAGAAAGGCGCTTATAAGAGAGATAATGCTTTGATTGATTTTGAAGGGTGTATTGAAAAGTGCGGCATAGATTATATTAAAGAGCTTTCCTATTACGAGAGAAAAGCCGTTCATAATTTAAAATATTTTACATGGGTAGAGCAGCAGGAAAAGAATTCCGATGATTTAAAAAAGATGTGGCATCCTGAATTTTGGGATGAAAAATTCTCAAATATTGACGAATGGGACAAGCGCATAGAAGATTTTAATGAGAGAGTGGGATTGTTAAAATAGGACACCAGAGCTCCAGTGTGGCAACGCAGCAGAGCGGCAGAAGCAAGCAAGAGGTTGCAACTGGTGTCTGGTGACTTGTGACTTGTGACCTGTGACTTGTGACTTGCAACTTGTGACTTGTAACTTGTGACTTGTGACTGGTGACTGGCAAATCAGTAACCAGTAATCAGTGAACAGTAATCAGTCGGGAAAAGATAGTGGCGCCAAAGCCATAGCAAGAAAAGGCAATTAGCAACAGGATTACAGGTAATCAGTAAACTTGTGACTTGTGACTTGTAACTTGTGACCTGTGACTTGCGACTGGTGACTTGTGACTTGTAACTTGTGACTTGCAACTTGTGACTTGTAACTTGTAACTATTTTTTTACAAAGTAAAAAAATATTATGGCTATAAAAGGTAAATTTAAGATTACTTGCCCCTTTTGCGATCATGAATTTGAAGGCGATTTTTGGACTATTGTACGGGGGGACAGAGATTTTAAGCTTAAAGAAATGCTGGTTCAGGGCGAGTTTGATTTGTTTATGTGTCCTTTATGCAAAAATGTTTTTGTCCAAGAAGAAACTTTTATATACCATGATCGGAAAATGGATTTATTCGTTTTTGTTTTACCGTCGGCATATATCGCGGATAAAGAAAAGTGGACAAAGAAAATGGAAGACGATTACGGCTTGGTTAAGGAAACAATGGACAAGGAATTTTCCGGACAGCCTTTTATTTTATTCGGCGCCGGCGCGCTGAGAGATTTGCTTCTGCGCGACAGAGATATTGAAGAAGAAACTGAAGTAGCCGAATTTATGGCGAGAGATTTAAATATGAAAATCAGTCCGATGAAGGCGGGTTTTGCCCGAGAACATGATTTTCCTTTAGCAGTTCCGTACATTGGAGATGAAATTAATCACAACAATATTCTCAAGGCCGTCAATAAAATTTATTCCGCAAATAAATCCCTGCCTAAGCTTAATAAATTTCTGGAATTCCTCAAATTAGCGGAAAGCCAAGATTTAAATTTTCTCAAAAATGAAAATAAAAATACCCAAGAATAATCAAGGCATTCTCAAGGATATAGGTCTTTTTTGTCTTGAAAATAATATTAAAATTTATGCCGTTGGCGGCTGCGTCAGGGATTGGTTTTTAGGTTTTGAAAGCAAAGATATTGATTTGCTTTTGGGCCATGATATAGAAAAAGTCGCGGTTTATATCAGGCGTAAATATAAGGCTAAAATCGAGTATTTTAAGTCTTTTTTAACTTATCGGTGTTTTCTTGGTAATCAGGTGAGAATTGATTTAGCCCATTTTAGAAGCGAGAAGTATACGGCAATAGCGGCTTTACCCGAAGTTAAAAAATCATATTTTATTAAGGAAGATTTAAAAAGAAGAGATTTTTCCGTTAATTCCTTGGCTATGGATATAACCCCTTCGCATGGTTGCTTGACGAAAGGCGATTTAAAAACAATGGCGATGGCGACGCGTGGCGCGGTAAGGCAGGACTGTTTGTGGGAAATTATTGACTTATTTGGCGGTATTAAAGATATCAAAACAGGCAAGGTTAAAATTCTTCATAAAAGAAGCTTTATTGATGATCCCACAAGAATATTTAGGGCGGCCAAATTTTGCGCCAGATTTAAATGGCGCCCGGATGCTTTAACCCTTAAGCTTATAAAGCGGGCGGTTAAAAAAGATTTGCCGTATTTATTATCAAGAGAAAGAGTAAAGAATGAATTGCTTAGGATTCTTGAAGAGAAAAAACCGGAAGCTGTTTTTAAATTGCTTGCAGATTGGAGTATGCTCAAATACATACATAGAGAATTTAAAGTTTTCAATAATATTTGCGTTTTTGCCGCGCCTGAAAAAAAACTTGCCCTTATAGCGTGTAAAATGAAAACAAGCGGTTTGGGTTTTCTAAAATCTCTTGAGTTAAAAAGAGATTTGTTTCTTAAGCTGAAAGAAATTATTCTAATTAACAGTCTTAAAGAGTCCCCCAGAAATTCTATCGGAGAATTTGAAAAATCCGTTTTGACAACTTTAAATCCGCGCCTAACCAAGTATTCGCTGAAACCGTTAATGATTAATGGTTTTGATTTAAAAAAAGCCGGTCTTAGTCAAAATTCAAAATATCGCGAGATTTTAAGCAAAGCCGCGCGGGCGCAATGGAAAGGAGTTTTTAAAAATAGAAAAGAGGCTCTAGTATGGCTAAAAAAACATTGCCTGAAAAATATATAAACAGCATTATTTATATCGGGCTTTTTTTAATTTTTTTATTTTCTTTTTTTCAGTTTAATTTGTTCGCTATTGAAACCGTAAAATTGAATATACCTAAAATTAAACCCCGTGTATTAAAACCTTATTCCAGAATCGTTTTTAAACCTATAAATGAAGGTTCGGCTTTTAGCGCAAGCGGAATGTGGAAGGACGTATTTTGGACGATTAATGATTCGGATGGCGCTTCCGCAATATATCCTTTAACCAAAGATGGAAAAATCATAAAGCCGAAATGGCATAAAAAGTATGAGGGAATAAAAATTCTCGGGGCGCATAATGTGGATTGGGAAGCAATATGCGCTGATGATAAAGGAAATCTTATAATAGGCGATTTTGGCAATAATTACAATTATAGAAGGGATCTTGCGCTTTATTGGTTGTCGGAGCCGTATCCTTGGGATATTGTTGCTACCGGAATCATAAAAAAGATTTCATTTTATTATCCCGATCAAAAGAAATTTCCTCCGATAAAAAGAAATTTTGACGCTGAGGGGATGTTTTATTATAAAGGGAAAATTTATATTTTTAGCAAAAACAGAAGCGATACCATGACTAAATTATACCGTCTTGATTCTGAGTTTACGGATAGTAAAAACCCGCTTACTCTTATTGCCTCGTTTGATGCAGGCGCCATGGTAACGGATGTTGCCATAGACAGAGAAAAAGGAAAAATCGCTCTTTTAAATTATAAATATATTTGGGTTTTTGATATTCCTAAAGATTCGGATAATTTTTTTAAGGGAAAAGCGAGTTTTTTGCCTATAAAAGCGGGGAAATGTGAGGGGATAACTTTTTATAAAGACAGCCTTTTAATATCAAATGAACAGCGTGATTTATTTGAAGTTAAACTAAAAGATCTCATTTTAGTGAAAGGAAATCATTCTGGAGCCGGCAATGTTTAAGCAGAGAAGCCTTATGAAACGCCACTTTGGGGGTTTGGGGGGTTGGGGGGTGCGGCGTTGCGACTCCAGAATTTAAATTTTTATAGAGAACCATTAGAACCGTTTCCTTACAGTAATAGTATAGCAATCTCAGCTCAAATAAAAATCAAATAATAGTCAAATAAAAATCATTTTTAGAATTTATTGTGGTTCTTAGAATGTACCAGTTTAGTTGTTTTGTAGCTACAGCGTGGCAAGAACCCCGCGGGCAGCCGTTATGCTCCTTTGCCTTTCTACAAAGGATTCCCGCGGAGTGGACTACGCTATCGTGTCGTGGTCGTTCACATAGTTTCCGACACTTTATGAAGCATAGCTTCGTTGCCTGTGTATGTAGGCCTGTCATGCTGTATAGCGTGAACACGGTTCAATGTTCACCTTGGGATAAACCCATGGTGCCCTGATGCATATCGGGGCAAGTGGACTATGCTATCGTGTCGTGGTCGTTCGGTCGTCCACATAGCTCCCGATCCCGCCATTAAGGCGGG
>JAKLQT010000064.1 GCA_022013205.1 Candidatus Omnitrophota bacterium
ATTAAGCAACATCCGTCCACGGGAAGCGGCTGGATAAGACTCTATTCTTCCCAGAGCTGAACTATTACGGAATATTTGACTTTAGAAAGTAGTTACCTTATAATGGGCGTTATTATGAAAAAGTTCTTCGAAAAATGGAAAAAATTCGCTATTACTTTTGCAAACCTCCAGATAGAACTAATCCTTTACACCATTTATTTTGTTCTAATCCTTCCCTATCGCATTGGTTTGACAATTAAAGAGATATTCAGCAAAAAAATCTCTCGATCATCCGGATGCTGGGTTGATCTAAAGGAGAAAAAGGATACTATCGATAGTTTAAGGAGACAATACTGATGTATATTCTTGGACTATCCTGTTTTTACCATGACGCGGCAGCGGCCTTAATTAAGGACGGAAAGCTGATAGCCTCAACAGAAGAAGAAAGATTCAGCAGAAAAAAGCATGACTCTGGTTTCCCTGAGAAGGCGATAAACTTTTGTCTTGAGTTTGCCGGGATCAGCTCAGAAGATTTAGATTTTGTTGTGTTTCACGAAAAGCCATTTCTAAAGTTCGAACGAATCCTTAAAACAGTTATCCGCACTTATCCCCAATCAGCAGGATCCTTCAGCGAGGCAATGAAAAACTGGCTTGCGGAAAAGTTGTGGATAAAAAACATTATCCGCCAAAAGCTGGAAATCGACAGCGAGAAAATTCTTTTTACTGAACACCACCTCTCTCACGCCGCAAGCACATTTTTAGTCTCTCCATATGATGAGGCGGCAATATTGACTATTGACGGTGTCGGCGAATGGGCTACAGGGACGCTTGGTATCGGCAGGGATAACAAAGTTAATCTATTTAAACAAATCATTTTTCCTAATTCCCTCGGACTCTTATACAGCGCTTTTACCGCCTTTTTAGGCTTTGAGGTCAATGAAGGTGAATACAAGGTAATGGGCATGGCTGCTTACGGCAAGCCCCGCTTTAGGAAAAAGATACTTGAAAATATTCTAAAGCTGCATGATGACGGGTCATTTAACCTTAACATGGATTATTTTTCCTTTCATTATTCAGCAGCACGCAGCTATAGCAAAAAGTTTGAACAGTTATTTGGAAAACCGCGCGCTATAAACGCGGATTTTTTTACATATGGTTTTGAGTTCCCTTCCTACTTTGGTGAAAAACCGGAAAACTACAGTGAGCTGTGTACTGAAAATCAGTTTTACGCGGATATCGCGGCAAGCATACAGGCTGTTACGGAGGAAATAATACTGAAGCAAGCAGTTTATCTTTACAAACAAACCAATATGAAAAACCTGTGCCTTGCGGGAGGGGTTGCATTGAATTCTGTTGCAAACGGCAGGCTTCTAAGAGAAGGCCCGTTTAAAAATATCTTTATCCAGCCCGCGCCCGGTGATAGCGGTGCGGCAATAGGCGCTGCCCTTTATGTATATAATCATATACTTGGGCATAAACGCAGTTTTATTTTGGAACACGCATACCTGGGCAAGGAATATACAGATGAGCAAATACTTGCTTTTCTTAATAAATCCGATATTCCTTTCCGCCGGTTTGATACAGATAGCGAGTTGATTGACTTTTGCGTTAGCGCAATAGAGCAAGCTAAGGTTATCGGCTGGTTCCAGGGACGCAGTGAATGGGGCCCGAGAGCATTAGGCAATCGCTCAATCATTGCTGACGCAAGAAATAAGGATATGAAAAATATTGTTAATCTAAAGATAAAGTTCCGCGAACCGTTTCGTCCTTTTGCTCCGGTGATCAAAGAGAGTGAACTTGAGAACTTTTTTAATGTAGAAAATAAAACCCTCTACCCTTTTCGTTACATGCTTATGGTCTTACCGATAAAAGAAGAAAAGAGAAAGCTTATCCCTGCGGTTGATCACGAAGGTACTGGTAGAGTGCAGACAATCACGAAAACATGGAATCCGCTTTATTATCAGTTAGTGGAAAAATTCGCCCAAAAAACAGGCATCCCTCTGCTTTTGAATACTTCATTTAACCTAAAAGGAGAACCTATTGTAAATTCACCTCAAAACGCTTATAATACATTTATGAACAGCGGACTGGATCTCCTGGTTCTGGAAAGTTTTGTTGTGGAAAGAAAGGATATCGCGGAAAATGTTTAAAAATTTAAAAGGCAGGTTAAAAATAGTTCAGGAACTTTTTACTTTTCTTTGGAAAAATAAGATCTGGTGGATGAGCCCGATAATTATTGTATTATTGCTGATCGGAATCCTGATTCTTTTTACAGTCAATAACCCCGCGGCAGTGCCGTTTATATATACTCTTTTCTAAAACACATCAGCTTTTGGCCTTCAATAAATCTCTTGGCAGGCTGATATCAACCACTATTAATTTGCCAACTTTTTTCGGTCCTTCAGCCTTATAAAACCCCGTTTTAGCCGCGCCAAAGGCCACTGTTGTATGCGCGGCTATACAGCAGCCAAACACTTTCCCAGTGCTTGCGCATAATCCGGAAGGAACATCCAGGGAAAGCACCGGAACATCTGCTCTGTTAATCTCGGCTATCACATCTTTAATACCCCCTCCAATAACCTTATTCAAGCCGATACCGAAGATTGCGTCGATTATAAGGCCCGCTTTATTCAAAGCAACTCTATCGTTTCTTAAATACGGTACGCTTGGCAGGGCTATAATCCGCGCGCCCAAATTCTGGAGAATCCGGTAATTAAGCAGTGCATCACCTTTTATATTGTCCCTTCCGCTCAGCAAAAAGACTCTGACTTTAACATTATGATTTAACAAATGCCGTGCCGCGACAAAACCGTCGCCGCCGTTGTTTCCCGGGCCGCAAAATATAAGAACGCTTTTTGACTTTCTTCTTTTTAGTATTTTATAAGCGATTTCAAACGCACGCAGCCCTGCATTCTCCATAAGGATCAATCCGGGGATCCCGTACTCATTCTGGGCCCTTTGATCCAGAATCTTTGATTGCCGTGCATTTAATCTAATCACGTCATCCCCATTTTTAGCACACATGAAGCTCACCCGGGCTCCCTCTGAAATTTTGCAAAAATTTCGAGGACTTAGTCCCGGGAATGCTTTGCATTCCACGGGGAAAGCCCGGGGTTTCTTAAGCGGAATTCCGCAGATTTACTTTTCGCCACTGTATAACAGCAAGACCTCGCCAGTTTTACTGGCGGACATCCTCGGCCTGCCTGTCCCGCTGCATTTAAAGCGGGAAAAGCCGAGGTTTTCAAAGCATCTGAGATAAAAAATCGGACCTTTTATGCCAATGATATTAAGGTCCGTTTTTTTATGACTTCGCTATGCTTTAAAAAGATTTTTCATTCTGCTGTTTGACTTATGAAATATAATAGCAGCAAATATAACCTTAAGCGCATCTCCCGCAATAAAAGGCATTATGCCGCAGGTAATAACTTCAGAGATTGAAAACTTAGTGATAAAAGCAAGCCATAAGCCGCCGCATAAATAAATAGCGGCAATACCGCTTGCAAAAGTAAACAAAATTTTTAAAAAAGTAAGCTGATTTTTATTTTTAAAATAATCAAGCAAAGCCGAAACTACATAAATACACACAGCAAAGCCGGCTAAATACCCTCCCGTCGGCCCGAATAATCTCAAGATGCCGCCCGTAGCTTGGCTTAAAACAGGCAACCCCAAAGCCCCGAGCCCGATATATGCCCCTTGAGTTAAAAACCCGTCTTTCCTTCTCAGAAAAGCCGCGCAAAGCAGTACGAAAAATGTCTGCAAAGTTATCGGCACCGGTGTGCCCGGAAGAGGAATATACAGAAAGGCTCCCTCAATAGTAAGAATAAGAAACGCAAGGATGCCCACCCCCCTGCGCATAAGGCCATCAGTTAAGATATCTTTTCCCAGAACGTTCCAAGATAATTGCTTTTGCATTTTTTCCTCCGTAAAATTTTTAAAACTATTCATCCCACTTGCCGATTTTTCTAAATTTCGCGTAGCGCTGCTCCAAAAGATCATTTGCAGGTATTTTGCATAATATGTTCAAGTTCTTTTTGAGAACGGCTTTCAAAGCCGCCGCAGTAACCTTATGATCGCGATGCGCTCCGCCTAAGGGCTCAGGTATGATCTCATCAATAATACCCAGCCCCAGAAGATCATCCGCTGTAATCTTTAAAGCTTCCGCGGCATCAGGAGCATGTGCCCTATTCCTCCAGAGTATCGCGGCGCATCCTTCAGGAGATATTACTGAATAGTAAGAGTTCTGAAACATACAAACTCTGTCTCCGACACCAATGCCTAATGCCCCGCCTGAACCGCCTTCACCAATAACAACAATAATTATCGGCACAGGCAGCCGGAACATCTCACGCAGATTATAAGCGATTGCTTCGGCCTGTCCACGTTCTTCGGCTTCAATTCCCGGATAAGCACCGGGAGTATCTATGAAAGTAATTATCGGCAATTTAAAACGCGCCGCAAGGCTCATTAGACGTATGGCTTTTCGATATCCTTCAGGATGAGCACAGCCAAAACTGCGTTCCAGGTTCTCCTTTGTATCCCGTCCCTTCTGATGGCCAAGAACCATAACTTTTTTTCCGTCTAATTTTCCCAATCCACCGATAATAGCCAAATCATCCCTAAACGCCCGATCACCATGCAGCTCGATAAAATCAGTAAGCAGCATATTTATATAGTCCAAAGTATACGGCCTTTTCGGATGACGGGCAACCTGCACTTTTTGCCAGGGAGTAAGATTATCGAATATTTCATGCTTGATCTGCTCAAGCTTCTTTTCAAAGGTTGCTATCTCCTCAGACAAGTCCATCTTCTTGTTTTCAGAAAACTTCCTAAGATCGGCAATTTTTTGCTCAAGCTCTATAATTGGTTTTTCAAAATCCAGTCCAGTTCCGTTCATAGCTTATTCTTCTCTTTTACTCGTTAATAATAACTTCCGTATTCACCGGCACAATATCAAATAATTCCTCTACATCTTTATTCATCATTCTAACACAACCCTGGGTTTTTTGCTGCTGGATAGGCTGTTTATCAACCGTGCCGTGTATTCCATATCCCGGTTCCGATATGCCCAGCCAGCGGGGGCCTAAAATGTTCTCAGCACTCCCAGCAGGGACGATAGCACCTGTTTTGTACCAGACAGGATCGACTATACGGTTAACAATCCTGAACTGCCCCACCGGAGTGGAATTGTCCTTTCCGATTCCAATCGGATAAACCTTTATCACTTCATCATCAGCACTCAGTTTTAGAACAAGTTCTGATTTGCTAACCAGTATTTTAAAAACAGAGGTAATGATTTTCACCTTCATCCCCGGCCTGATCAAGGAATTCTTAAGACTGTTGACCTTCATTATAAACTCAACATTTGTATTATACTGCTTGGCAATCTTATAAAGAGAATCGCCTGGTTTAACTTCATAGATAATGCTGTTTTTAGTTTGCGCTTTGGAAAATAATATTTTTATATTTATCTCACCAACTCTTGCCACAGCATCAGAGGTAAAATCCCCCTGCGGATAAGTATTAATTAACTTCTGCAAAGATTCTTTTTCAAGAAGCAGCTCATCGTTTTTATTATAAAACTCCGCGATCTTTACTAAAGCTTTTTGCGCCTGCACGCTTTCGGGAAACTCGCTTACTATATTTTCAAAAGCCTCTATTGCCTTTTCAGGGCTTTTTTTGCTCAAAGTTACGGCTTCATTCAAAACTAGCTCAGTTTTCTGTACCGGTTCATTTTTTGGGGCCTCTTTTTTCTTCCCGCAGCCAGATAGCCGGATGAGTGTAACAATAGCAATAACTGCTAAAACGGTGATAATTATTCGCCTGTTCATCATCTCCCCTTTCAATCTTATTACAAAGTCACCACAAAAATGGCAACAACACTTCCCAGTAATGCCCCCATAAATACTTCCACCGGCGTATGTCCGATAAGTTCAATTAACCGTTCCTGCTTTAATTCATGTTTAAAATAAATATCTTCCATCATCTTATTTAAAGCTTCTGCCTGACGCCCGGTACTTCTTCTCAAGCCCTGAGCATCAAACATGATTATCAAAGCAAATATCGCGGTTATCGCGAAAACTATACTGTCAAAACCGGAAAACATTCCGACGGATGTTGCCAGCGCGCTTACGCCGGCAGAATGAGCGCTGGGCATACCGCCTGTCATCATCAGCCACTTAAAATCAAAACGCTTTTCCTTTATAGCCCCGGAAATTATCTTTATTATCTGCGCCGCTCCCCATGAAAAAAAGGAGGCCCAAATTACTCTATTTCCAATTACTTGTGAAAAAAAAATTATAATTTTGAAGGTGCATAATTTATTAATTATAATATACTTTCAGCTAAAAAGCAACTTTTTCTTGACTTAAAAATGCCTTGAACTTATAATCAGGTTTATTGTTGGTAAAAAGAAGCCCTATATAGAAAGTGAGGTATGTTTGTTAGCTAAAGCTTTTAGTGCCGGCATATCCGGCATAAACGGGTATCTTGTTGAGATTGAAGTAGATATAGCAAAGGGCCTGCCTCAGACATCTATTGTCGGATTGCCTGATACTGCGGTTAAGGAAGCCAAGGACAGGGTTAAATCAGCAATAAAAAACAGCGGTTTTTCCGTTCCTGTAAAAAAACTGACCATTAATCTCGCCCCTGCTGATACTAAAAAAGAGGGCACTGCATATGACCTGCCTATTGCCCTTGGAATATTAAGCGCATCAGGAGTTATACCTCAGGAAAGTTTAAATGAATTAATCATCTTAGGAGAGTTGTCTCTTGATGGAACAGTAAAGCCGGTAAACGGTATAATCTCTATGATACTTGGCGTCAGGAGCATGAAAAAGTCAATAATTGTTCCCAAAGAAAACGCTAAAGAAGCAGCCGTTGTCAGCAATGTTCCTGTTTATCCTGTATCCAATCTCACACAGACGGTTAGTTTTCTAAACAAAGAACTTAAAATCCCTGTTCAAAAGACAACAGCAAAAGCTGAATTTAAAAAACATTCAAGTTATGAAGTAGACATGTTTGATGTAAAAGGACAGGGTTTTGTTAAAAGAGCTTTAGAAGTAGCAGTAGCCGGAAATCATAATATATTGCTGATCGGGCCGCCCGGCTCAGGCAAAACAATGCTTGCCCGAAGAATTCCCACAATAATTCCGGCTCTTAGCCTGGAAGAAGCGCTGGAAACAACAAAACTTTACAGCATCAGCGGCCTGCTTGCTAAAAACCAAGCACTTGTAAGCAGAAGGCCTTTTCGCTCTCCGCATCACACGACAAGCGACATTGCCCTTGTAGGAGGCGGTTCTAATCCCAAGCCGGGCGAGGTCAGCCTGGCTCATCATGGAGTTCTTTTTCTTGATGAGCTGCCTGAATTCAATCGAAATGTTTTAGAATCACTGCGCCAGCCTCTTGAGGACGGATTTGTGACCATATCGCGCGCAGCACGCACTTTGACATTTCCATCGCGCTTTATGCTTGTTTGCGCGATGAATCCCTGCCCATGCGGTTTTTACACCCATCCGACAAAGGCCTGCAATTGTTCGCCGCACCGGATAGAACAATACCGCTCTAAAATCTCCGGGCCTCTTTTAGACAGGATTGATATTCATATTGAGGTACCTCCGGTTGATTATAAACAACTTGCAGATGAGGCGAAAGGAGAGTCTTCAGCTGATGTTAAAAAGAGAGTTGATAAGGCCAGAAAAATACAATATAAACGTTTTAAAAAATCTAAAATCTTCGCCAATGCCCATATGTCTCACGCTCAGGTCAAGGCGCAATGTAAACTGGACGAGCCGTCAAAAAAACTGCTGAAGATGGCTATCGACGAGCTGGGGTTGTCGGCAAGGGCGTATGATAAGATATTAAAGGTAGCCAGGACAATCGCGGATTTATCCGGGCAAGATAATATTAATCAGGAACATATAGCTGAAGCGATTCAATACAGAAGCTTAGATCGAGATGTTATGGGTTAGATCTCTCACATACGTTCGAGATGAATTCACTCAGCAATTCATATCGCAATGCTCCAAGAATTGCGAGTTCATTCTGGTTTCACATATTATCAAGTCTCAACTTGCAAACTTGATTCCAAGAGTCGATACCTCTTTAAAAATTTCTTGTCTCTATCTGCCTTCTGCCTTATCCGCCTGCAATATTCGCTTATACTACGCTCATTCCCTACCCCATACCTTTGAGCTATTTGACGGCAAGCTACTCCTGTCTTTTCCCGAATCAGTCTTATTGCCACCTTCCTCGCTTCATTTTCCCTGCCTCTTACAGCCTTTCTTAAATCTTTATTATCTAACTTATATTCCTTGCATACTAATCTCTCTATCTGCTCCATCTTTTTTCCCTGCTTTATCCTTCGATGCTCAGGAATTTCTTTATCATAATATCTCTTACTATGAATATATTTTTCGGAAATATCATCCTTATAATCATTATCGCCTAAAATCGAACCTAGGTTTCTTGCTCTATACAATTCTTCAAGCTCTTTATCATCTTCCTCTTCCATAAACATCTCATATGCTCTTGCGCCTTTTCGTCCCTTTAGCCACTCCCTATTTATAACATCAGCATATTTTAACCAACTATATTTTTTACCCCCTTTGA
>JAKLQT010000065.1 GCA_022013205.1 Candidatus Omnitrophota bacterium
CCCGATTTATACAGGAACTTTTCGATTGTTTTTACATGGAACGACAAGTATGTTGACGGGCGTAAATTTATCAAAATACACTGGCCTCAAACACGCCAATTTCCGAGTGTGCCCAAAATTGCTTTTAGAGATCGGAAATTGCTGGTTAATATTTCTATGAACAAGTTCTTAAATCATCCGCGTGAATTGTATTCGGCGCGGCGGGTATCTATAAGGTATTTTGAGCGCAACCAGCCGGACAACTTTGATCTTTATGGCGTTGGCTGGAATCGTCCAATGAATCTTTTGGAAAAAATGCTGCCTTTTACACGGCAATTTTATTCATCTTATCGAGGGACTGTGCAAAATAAATGGGATGTCTTGCCGCGTTATCGGTTCAGCCTGTGTTATGAAAATATCCGCGATGAAACGGGGTGGGTTACCGAAAAGATTTTTGATTGTATGCGCGCCGGATGTGTCCCTATATATTGGGGCGCTCCTAATATTACCGAATATGTGGATCCAGAGGCATTTATAGATCGTAGAAAATTTGAATCTGATTCGGAATTGGAAGTATTTTTGTTAAGTATAACAGAAAAGGAATATGAGCGTTTCCAGGAGGCGATGCAGGATTACCTGAGAAGCGAACGATTTGCGAAATTCATGCCTCCAAAGTATGCGGATACGATTATTGGTGCGTTGGGACTTGATAAGAGCGGAGGATATGTATGAAGAAAGTTCTATTGGTCAGCCCCCCCTTACAGTCTAACACCCAGGTTTGCTCAAAGGATAATTCCTATGGCCTTGGGTTATGTTATCTGCATTCTGTGCTGGAAAGAGAAGGGTATATGCTAAGGACTTTCAGCTATAACAGCAGCGATCCGGTCGAAGCCCTTAAGGCAATTACTACTGAACTGCTTGATTTGAAACCGGATTTTTTTATGGTGCAAATCTTTACTATGAACAGAGTAGAAAGTTATCGCGTTTTAAAAAAAGCCAGAGAG
Source organism: Candidatus Omnitrophota bacterium (assembly GCA_022013205.1). Lineage (GTDB taxonomy): Bacteria > Omnitrophota > Gorgyraeia > B26-G9 > B26-G9 > JAGLQQ01. The sequence goes on from JAKLQT010000065.1 coordinate 984, forward strand.
CTTATGCCAAGGATGAAGATTATTGCAGGTGGAGTGCACGCCTCAATATATCCAGAGCAGCTGCTGAATAACTCCCTTGTTGATTATGTGGTAATAGGCGAAGGCGAAGCGACTATTGTGGAACTTTTAGAAACTTTATCTGAGGGAAGGGATCCATCTGGCGTAAAGGGGATCGCCTATAAAAAGAATGGGCATGTAGTTACTACAGCGGAACGGCCTCTTATTGAAGATCTGGATTCACTCCCTTTCCCAAAACATGAACTTTTTATTACGCCGGAAAGAGAAATGGCCTGTATTCTTACCACTCGTGGGTGCCCGTTCAAGTGCAGTTTTTGCTGCCTGCATACTATTTCTAAACGTAAGTTCAGGAAACGTTCAGCAAAAAACGTGGTGGATGAGGTAGAGTATATTGTAAACACATTCAAGAACATAAAGATTATTCAGATAGCCGATGATACCTTTACCCTTGATCTGCGGATGGCTATGGATTTCTGCAGGGAGATAATAAGACGAAAAATAAAGGTTCAGTTCCTGTGCTCTGCGCGGATAAAGCCTGCGAGTGTGGAATTATTTAAACTTATGGAAGATGCCGGTTTTAAATCTATAGGTTTTGGCCTTGAGACCGGCAGTGCAAAATTGCTTAAAAGTATACATAAGAGCATAACCAGAGAAGATGTTATAGAGACTTTTAAGATGCTCAAAGGCATAAATATAAGCATACATACTTATCTTATGGTAGGCTTTCCTGGAGAAAATAAAGAGACGGTAGCTGAAACTATAGATTTGATAAAAAGACTCCAGAAGATAAAATATTTTGAATTTGCGGGAGTTGCGCGTTTGTGGGTTTATCCTAATACCGAGGTTTATGAGCATCTGCGCGGCGCAGGCAGAATAGATGATAGTTTCTGGCTGACTGATAAAGATGTGCCTTTTTTTACATTGGAGCATACAGAGAGGGAATTAGAAAGAATGGTTACTGATATTGCTATGTCCTGTATGCCAGGAAGGCAGTGGGGCAAGCGCTTGTTGAATGAGTTTTTACATCCTCTTTTGTTTGCTAAAAAGTTTATTCCACGTCTCAAAAAACTAAAAAACTGGGTTATTCCAGATTATCAAGAGGAGAATTTATAAATGAAGCTTGCGATGGAGTTACTGTGAGTCGTTTTCAACTAATGGTCGAGGAGAAGCTGAAAAACAAAATTGGCAAATATTCCGCGAAAGTTTTTGTGTTCAATTAATAAGGAAATGGGAGAGAGGACTTTAGGGTGAGAGACATTATTTGTTCTTGCTCAAGGTAATGAAAGTAAATAAAGTCCAGGTTTTTCTTTAAAAAAGGTGCAATAGTATGAAAGTTGCTATTATAAATATTACTAATGGCGGTATAAGCGGCGGCTACAAAAAATATCTTTTGAATATTATTCCACGCTTAGCAGTAAACAGTGATATTAAATCCTTATTATGCATATCCCCAAACTCTTTGCATGTTGATACCTGGTTTAAATCGATCCCCAATGTCGAATTTCTAAATTGTTCTCCGCATGATTTTATTCAGTATGGATTAGGAAGGACGTTAAGGGAAAAATTAAAACAATTTTCACCGGATTTAATTTTTGTTCCGGTTGCGCGGAGTTTTAGTTTTGAAAGGGTGACTACTTTAAATATGATGCAGAATATATTTCCGTTTTTGCGCAAGAAAGTTCAGGGCTTATCTTTTAGAGATAGGATAGTTTTTGCTCTGCAATATTTCGAATCAATAAGGGCTTTTAAACAGGCTAAACGAATAATTGTTACTTCAAATTTTGCTAGAGATTATTTAATAAATAATCTAGATATTCCTTCAGAAAAAATTTCATTGATATACTTTGGTAAAGATTCATATGTTCAAAATGATACCAGGCCGAACAGCATCCCTTTTGGTTTGGAGAAAAAGTTTTTGTTTACAGCTGGTTCTCTGGAATCATACCGCGGGATAGAAGACATCATTGAAGCAGCGAGATTTTTAAGGAATGATTTCCCTGATTTAAAGATTGTCATTGCCGGTAAAGCAAGACCAGCAATGCGAAGATATCATAAGAAACTTCTAAGATTGTGTGAGTCCTACAGCTTGTCTGTTAATATTATTTGGGTGGGGCAATTGAGTCAGGCTGAGATTGCCTGGTGTTATCAGAATTGCGCAGTGTTTATAATAACTACTCGCATGGAAACTTTTGGAATGATAGCGCTTGAGGCAATGACTAACGGTTGTTTGTGCATTGCGGCGGATAATCCTCCATTACCGGAGATTTTCTTAGATTCTGCGTATTACTATCCTCCTAAGGATTATCGTGCTTTGGCAGATGTAATTATTAGAGTTTTGGCTTTGGATAATGAAGCAAAGTTAGAAATGAAGAATAAGGCTAAAATCCGAGCTGAATATTTTACGTGGGATAAAGCTGCAGATGGTTTGATCAAGGAATTTAAAGCAGTTATAGAGGTTAGAAAAAAATAGAATGAAAATTTTAGTAGTAACGCAGTATTTCTGGCCGGAAAATTTCAGGATTAATGATTTAACCGCCGGCTTAGTTGAAAAAGGGCACGCGGTTACGGTTTTAACCGGTATTCCTAATTATCCCGGAGGGGAATTTTTCCCGGGTTACGGCATGTCCAAGAATATGAGGCAGGAGTATCAGGGCGCAAAAATTATCCGCGTGCCGTTAATTCCAAGGGGGAATAGCGGAAAATTGCGGCTTGTATTTAATTATTTCTCGTTTGTTTTTTTTGCAAGTATTCTGGCTCCTTTTGTTTGCAGAGAAAAATATGATCTGATATTTGTCTGTCAGCTTTCACCTGTAACAGTAGTCCTTCCTGCGATATTATTAAAAAAACTAAAAGCAGTACCAATAATACTGTGGGTGCAGGATCTCTGGCCGGAAAGTCTCTCTGCTACGGGAGCGGTCAACTCTCCGTTCTTGTTGAAGTTAGTAGAAAAACTGGTTCATTTTATATACCATAAATGTGATTTAATCCTTGTGCAGTCAAAGGCATTTATTCCCTTAATCAGAAAATTTGGTGTAAAAGCTAACCGGATTTCGTATCTTCCCAACAACACAGAAATTTTTTACCGTCCGGTTGAGGTGGAAAAAGATGCGCCTGAACGTAAAAAAATACCTCAAGGCTTTATTGTCATGTTTGCCGGCAATATCGGAGCAGCACAGGATTTTTCTACAATTATCTCTGCCGCGGAAAAATTAAATAATTATCCGGATATCTATTGGGTAATTCTAGGTGATGGGAGAAGGCGTCAATGGGCGCAAGACGAGGTAGCAGCGCGTAATTTGGAAGACCAATTTATATTTTTAGGCAGGCATCCCCCGGAACAGATGCCGCGCTATTTCGCTTTAGCAGATGTTTTGCTAGTTACTCTTAGCAATGAGGAAATTTTCAAGCTTACTGTACCGGCTAAAGTTCAATCGTATTTAGCATGTGCTAAGCCGATCATTGCCTCATTGGCTGGGGAAGGCGCAAGGATTATTGAAGAAGCAGGAGCAGGATTTTCCTGCCGGCCGGAATATCCTGAGTCTCTTGCCCAATTGGTTTTAAAGGTGTATAGTATGTTGGATAGCGAGCGATGCGGGATGGGACGAAAGGGACGAGAGTATTTTGAAAAGAATTTTGAACGGTATAAGCTTTTAGATCAGCTGAACGAAAGAATTGCCCGCTTAAAAGGAGCAAAAAAATAATGCGCGTACTGATTTTTGGCGGAAGCGGGATGCTCGGGCATAAATTATGGCAGTATCTATCCGTGCGGTTTCCGGAAATATTTGTAGTAATAAGGCAGAGCCGCCGGGCCTATAAAGCGTTTAAACTGTTTGAAGACCCGGAACACGTCGTCGATACTGTCGACGCTTTTGATTTCTCCGTAGTTGAACGTGTGCTGGGTAAAATACGTCCGGATGTTATCCTTAATTGTATCGGCATTACCAAACGCCATGAAATGGAAAATGATTCGATAGCGAGCATTACCCTGAATTCGCTTTTTCCTCATAAGTTAGTGAAATGGGGACATGATAATAACGCGAAAGTGATTAGTTTTAGTACGGATTGTGTTTTTGATGGAAAAGCCGGTAATTACACGGAAAAAAGCCTGCCTTGCGCTGAAGATATGTATGGAAAAACAAAAGCATTGGGAGAACTTAAGGTTGGTAACGTGCTGACATTACGTTCGTCTTTTATCGGCCCGGAGTTGTCGCATGGTTCAGAGCTTCTAGAGTGGTTTCTTGCGCAGACGGGTACTGTTAAGGGCTTCAGAAATGCTGTTTATTCCGGCCTGACTACTTTGGAGTTGTGCAGAGTAGTGGAAAAGATTATTTTTGATTACCCTGAAGCAAAAGGGCTTTATCAGGTATCAAGCGATCCAATTACAAAATTTGATTTATTATCGTTGATCAAGAAAAAAATGGGCCTTAGTATTGAGATTATTCCGGAAGATAATTTTTATTGTAACCGCAGCTTGGACTCATCTAGATTCCGCGAGGAGTTTAATTATGCTCCGCCATCATGGGAAACCATGATTGATGAACTGGCTGCAGAGTTGAAAGGAAAAAAACGATGATTTTTAAAGGAAAAACTATTCTAGTAATTGGCGGCACCGGCTCTTTAGGTAAGGTTTTTGTTAAAAGGGTATTAAGTGGAAAACTGGGAACTCCGAAAAAGATAATCGTTATGTCCCGCGATGAAGCAAAGCAGCATGATATGCGGATGTCCTATCTGCATAAATTGGTTGCGACTGATGAGGTTATTTATAATAACTTTAAGAATGCTCTGGAGTTTCGTATCGGAGATGTTCGTAATTACGCGGATGTTTGTTCCGCGGTAAAAAACGTGGATATTGTTGTTCAGGCGGCGGCGTTAAAGCAGGTTCCGACATGCGAGTATTTTCCCACACAGGCAGTTTTAACAAATTGTATGGGTGCTTCCAATATAGTGCGCGCTATCGAAGAGAATAGTTATTCTGTTGATACAGTTATTGGCGTTAGTACTGATAAGGCATGTAAGCCTGTAAATGTTATGGGAATGACCAAGGCTATCCAGGAAAGAATCTTTATCGCGGCGAATATCCTAAATCCAGAAACCCGTTTTATTTGTGTGCGTTATGGTAATGTTCTGGCTTCGCGCGGTTCGGTTATCCCTCTTTTCCATGAACAAATTAAAAATGGCGGTCCGGTAACGGTAACGGTTCCGGAAATGACACGGTTTTTATTAAGCCTGAATCAGGCGGTAGAAACGTTGTTTGCGGCATTACGTTTTGCGAAGCGGGGAGAAACATATGTGCCTAAGGTTCCTGCGGCAACTGTTATTAATGTCGCAAAGGCGTTGATTGGTAAAAGAAAGATTGAGATAAAGATTACCGGGATCAGGCCCGCGGAAAAAATGCATGAGATAATGGTTTCGGAAGAAGAGGCAACACGTTGTGTTCGGCGTGGAAATTATTATGCTATTTTACCGATGCTGCCTGAATTGCGAAAGCTAAGTAAACAAGAACCTCCCGCTTTGAAAAAAGAGTTTAGCTCTGAGGATACGGCGCTTGATTTTAGCCAAACCGTGGCCTTATTAAAGAAACATAAGATAATGATTGAGGATATTGATCTGTCACAGGGTGAAGAATTGCTCCGTTAGCGTATTTTTGTAAGAAAGGATAAATCTATGAAAATTATGACGATAGTCGGAACGCGCCCGGAAATCATTAAACTTAGCCGGGTTATGAGTGAATTGGAAAAATACCATAAAAATATTCTTGTACATACAGGACAGAATTACGATTATGAGCTCAATGAAATTTTTTTTAAGGACATGGGGGTGAGAAAACCCAAATATTTTCTAAACGCGGGGGCCAAGACGCTGGCAGAAACCATTGGGAATATTATCGCAAAATCTGATAAGATAATGGAAAAAGAGTCTCCCGACGCCATTCTTTTGTATGGAGATACTAATAGTTGTTTATCGGTTATTCCGGCGAAAAGAAGAAAAATTCCGATTTTTCATATGGA
>JAKLQT010000066.1 GCA_022013205.1 Candidatus Omnitrophota bacterium
GATTATCAAGATTAGCACCGATCCCTCCTACTTTAGCAGCAAGATGGATAACAATATCCGGCTTGGCATCAGAGTAAAGCCGCTTAACCGCATCCATATTGACTAAATCATAATCTTCAATAAGCGGAATAAAAATATTTTTGCATCCGCGTTCCTTTAATTTGGCAACAAGATGCTTGCCTAAAAATCCCGCGCCGCCGGTTACTGTAACTCGTTTATTTTTCCAGAAGTCCATCAATTTTTCTTCCTTATTCAATTTGTTAAATAAGTTAAATTAAACAAAATAAGTTAAATTAAAAAGAATCAGTTAAATATGTTTAGTAATTAAAGAATTAAGTCAAGTAAAATTAGTTAAATATAAAAAAATATGTTAAATACATTAAATTAGTTATCAAAGATATTAGTTATTACTTTTTTCTTGTTTTAGATATTTTATATATCCATTGAGTATTTTAATTGACTCAAAAATTTCTATACGGAATTCATCAAACTCACTTTGTTTTATGTATCTTTCATCCAATGCCGCTGTAAAATGGTCTATTGACTCATAAAGTGACCCTCTTGCCTGACGACAAAACTGTATATTCTCTTGGTAGTGATAACGCCCATATCCTTCAGCTATATTAGCTGTCACTGAACGCGAAGCACGAATCATTTGATCAACTAGACGAAACTGCTCATTCTTTGGAAAACTTTTGACTAGTGTAGATACCTTCTTTCGCAATTCCCGACACTTTTGCCATACTACTAAGTCCTCAAAGGTTGAAGTTTTCTGCCTCTCCATATTTCTATTTAACCTATTCACTCATTTAACTCACTTGTCCAATTTAACCTATTTGTCTCAGTCTACTTTCCACCATCTATCAGGAAACTTCTTTTGAATGACCTTATCGCCTTCCCCTATTACTTTCATCCCAGCAATCCTCATATCAGCATCCATCATTATCTTTACTAAATCATTAAATTTTATCTTTGGTTGCCACCTTAATACTTTCTTAACTTTTTTTGTATCAGCAATAAGGCTATTTACTTCTGTAGGTCTGAAATAGCGAGAGTCAATCTCTACATATTTTTCCCAATCCAAACCAACATAACTAAAAGCTGTTTCAACTAATTCTTTCACAGAATTAGACCCCCCCGTACCAGTAACATAATCATCGGGTTTATCTTGCTGTAAAATTTTCCACATAATCTCTGTATATTCCGGCGCATAGCCCCAATCCCTTTTAGCCTCCAGATTACCCAGATAAAGTTTATTTTGTTTACCAGCTAAAATATTAACTACTGCCTGGGTAACCTTTCTACTGACAAAGGTCTCCCCTCTACGCGGGCTCTCGTGGTTAAAAAGTATGCCGTTACAAGCAAAGATATTATATCCGTCACGATAGTTTTTTGTCAGCCAGTATGAATAAAGTTTAGCGCAGGCATAAGGGCTTTGCGGCTGAAACTGGGTATTTTCAGACTGAGGCGGCAATGCGCTGCCGAACATTTCACTGCTGGAAGCCTGATAAAACTTGATCTTTCTGCCGCTGCGGCGGATTGCCTCCAGTATGCGTGTTGTGCCTAAAGCAGTTATATTTCCCGTGTACTCAGGGATATCAAAACTTACCCGTACATGGCTTTGCGCGGCCAAATGATATACCTCGTCAGGTTTTATATTAAAAATAATATTATTGATTTGTTCGGCATCGGAAATATCGCCATAATGCAGCAATAATTTGGCCCCTATAGAGTGAGGATCAACATAAATATGGCCTATCCTGCTGGTATTAAAGGTGCTCGCGCGCCGGATTATACCATGCACTTCATAGCCTTTAGATAAAAGCAACTCTGCCAAATATGAACCGTCTTGGCCCGTTATACCGGTTATAAGAGCCTTCTTAATCATTTCTTCACCAAATTATTCAGCCAGAATTCCCGTAAAAATACCGCAAGCAATCCGAAAAACAGGCCCATAGCTATTAATATTACTAAAGTTTTTTTCCCCATAGAGTTTAGTGGCTTAGCAGAAACTCTTGGCTGTGATATAGTTCTCAGGTTTGAAATAAAATTATACTTTATCTTTAGTTTATCTATCGCCATTTGAAAATCACTTATTTGAGAAGTGGTAATTTTGAGTTTCAGGTTTAGGTTAACCCAGTCTATGGTTAATTCACTAGATTGGTTATTCAACTGGTTCAGGTAGCTGGAATTATTCTGAAGAAAGTTTGAAAGTAACAAAATCGAGACGTTTTCCGTAATTTCATTAATTGCATCCCCCTTTGTTCGTCCTGCACACTTTTCTAATATCTGCTTTGTATTTATACTTACAAGCTTTATCTCCTCCATTAGTTTATCTTTTCTGGCTGTTACTTCTTTAATCTGTTCCTCTAAATTTTTACTCTTCTCTTTAGCATTTGCTATCGCGCGTTCATTAAATTTTACCTGACTATCAATTTCAGCCCGCTCAGCCTCAATGCGCTTGGCATAGCTATCAAGGATCACATCGTTCAAATTCCGCAACAGGACTACCCCATATTCCTTCTTCTCACTTCTTAAATCAACACTTACTTGCAAAATATTAGTTTTAGGCGGAATAAACACCTTAAATTCAATGCCAAGAGCCTCCCCTAAATCTATCTTCAATCTCTTGCTAAGTTCATCATTAAAAGCATTATTTATAATCAAACCTTTTAAATTTTCCGCAGAGTCAAGATCATTAGCTCCGGTCAAAGACGGTCCTACAACCGGCGATTGGATCAGCATTGAGCTTCTGTACATCTTTGGAGAGAATAGAATATAAGTAAACCCGATGGCAAGCGTTAATAAAAATACCACAATCAAAGTCTTTTTACGCTTAACAATCGTTTTGATATACTGGCTTAAATCTATCTCTTCTTCTTCGTGATTCTGGCTATTTTGATCCATATTAACCTCCAAAAGTTTTCATCACAAGGCCTTTTTTAGCAAAGGGTTTAAGCAGATAATTGGTTTTACCTAAAGAGATCTTAATGTGACCGGAGATGTCTCTTTGCGATAGGTCTTCTTTAGAAGATAAGAGGCGTAATATCTTAAACACATCTTCTCCTAATTAGCCTCTTCGGCCTGTGTGTTCCGGGTAGCGTTCATTCATTGAACAATATAGTATTATATTTGACGATTTCTGTCAAGGAGCTTTTGGGTGGAAGCCTGGATTAAAACAAAAACAAATGGTGATTTTGATTTACTGTTACCTGAAAATATACGCGGTCTAAGAGTAAGTTTTATTCTTACACAGAGACAGTATGATCACGGAATTTTTGGTTCCTTCTTATTTAAGTTGGGAGAAAGAACCTGATTACAGCGACTAAATCAGCAGCTTACGATCCACAGATTACGCAGATTACACGGATTAAAAAAGACTAAAAACTAACGCAGAATGAATCCTCCCCTAATTGGCCCCTTCGGCCTGTGTGCCCCGATCAGGCCTTTAATGTATGTGTAAGCTCCGACTCAATCTTCTCTGCCAAAAATATTTTCATTAAAGACTGATATGGTACGTCTCGTTTATGCGCGAGGAGTTTGAGTTCCTCCAACATTATTTCTGGAAGCCGTATAGAAATCGTTTTTACTGATGGTTTTAATTTAGAAAAGATAGCTCTTTTGCCCTTTTTCCAATCAACATAATCAGTCGAATCATGTTTGCTCCAGAAATTTCTTTCACTCTCTTCGTTTTTAAATTTCAATTGTTGTTTTTTCATGATTGCTTATAAACCCTCCTCTCTTTACGATTCATATTCCTCGCGCAAATAATTCTCATTTGTTTCCCGCGGATGGTAAAAACAATAAAAAGCATTATTTCCGCATCAGTTTGTCCAAGCGCGTAATATCTATTCTCAGCTCCAGAATGTTTTATATCATCAGCAACTACCAATGGGTGATTAAAAAATATCTGTTCGCACTCTTGAGGTGTTACATTATGCTTAACCCGATTTTTATCAACATTGGATTTATCCCATTCAAAGCCAGCGCATTCAAAAAGTTTTGCTATCGCGTCCATGTTATAAAGTATATAATAACTATATACATTTGTCAAGAGTGAGTTTAAAATTTTTCATAAGTTGGCATTCCTTCCCCGTCGCTTTTTTCAAAATTCAAACTAAACGCAGCGAATTATTTCGTGATTGCCAACACTTGGGTGATGGGAAGAATGAGACAACTATTTGTGATGGGGAGTTGTTAAAGGCTCATTTAATATATATCAAGAAGTATCTTAAGCCGCTCTTCCGCAGCCTTCAATGTCTGAGGTGACACTGTGCCCAAACACTTAGATAACCGTTCTGTAGAAACAGACCTTATATCTTCACATTTAATAAAACTTTTTTTGGATACTCCACCTTCTGGAGGGCTTACGGCCACATGAAAAGGAATCCCTTTTTCTTTAGTGGTAATAGGGATAATTACAACTATGCCTGCTGGTCCGTGGTTAAAAGCATCTACAGATATGACCAGGCATGGACGATACCCTGCTTGCTCATGTCCTCTTACAGGATTAAGATTAACAGTCCAAATCTCGCCTCGAGAAGGGGTAACCATAGATTAAGAATCCTTTATATCATCTAAGAGGGTTGCGTCCCAGCCTTCTCGTTCTTTCAACTCTTCTTGCCAGCCCTTAGGATCTTTACGCAGGGCATCAAAGGCTGCATTAGTCTTTTGAAGGAAGTCTCGTCGGTAATATAGTTCTATAGCCTTAGTCAGACTGGATTGCATAGATTTTCCAGATTGTTTGGCAATGCGCCGCAACATCTTATGCGCCTTAGGCTCAATTCTAATTGTTGTGCTTATCATCCTATCATCCTCCAATCTTCTCTACAATAAAGCATACCATATTGACTACATATTTGCTAACATTAAAATTATAAATTTTTAAGAGTCTACTATCAACGTCGCAAAACTTCAGCGCGCCATTTCCGGCTCTCGTCGAAACCCCTACCTCTTTCTCCCATCCAATGTCGCGAAAGTGTTACTTTTGTGACGTTGTAACTAGGACAGTGTTTTGTTGATTTTCACATGTTGGTCATTTTGAATTTCTTAGATGCTTTGTTCCGGGTGTATCGTTGGCAGGAGCTGTGTAATTATGGGGCATTCTTAATTTGCTTTAACAACTAGTGAATAACTACGGGCTCACGCCCGCAGAATTCTGCAGCAATAATTAAAAAGCGCAAACTTCCCCCTTTTGTTAAAAGTAGGTTTTATGGCCGTAAAATACTAAGTTATAAATTCCAAATAATTAGACTTAGAGATAACCTGAAATTTAGCGTTTTTATACCCGTTTACCCATGACGTAGGAGTTTTAACTTTTTTATCCGCCCATTTAATTTCATATCCGCGTAAGTCACCGCCTGATTCTTCAACCATATCTATCTCCTGCTTTTAATATATACATGACCTATCACTTTCCTTAATTTAGTCATTTAACTGACTAAATTATATCAAATTCATAAATTTTAGTCAACTTTTTAATTAACTTACTCAAGATACAATACCTCTGTGCTAATAAACACATGAAAATATTGTACTCAATTTTTATATCTGTCCTCTTAATTTTGCCCATATTAATCCAAGCGACTCATAAACCGCTCTTTCAGTTTTTTCAATATTACCTGATGAGGGGGAAAACGCCGCTGGACTTAATCTATTTGCTTTAACAACCAAATGCCCGGTTGAAGCTGGGATCGGATTCATTCCCATTTTTTTAAATAAAGCCATCGACCTTGGCATATGAGAAGCTGACGTAACTAATGATATAATAACTGTCAATATAGATATTTTAACCATAATATCGAGAAAGATAACTTCGTCCGCGCCTTCACAGCTGTACATGGCTGCCTGCTCAACAGGATCTCCCGCATCTCTCAGGTTCAAAAAATTAATACCCTTTACCACCCGTCCGTCTTTCACATCTAAACATGGGATGATTCTTTTTGCTAACACAGTACCTCCGGATCAGAGTGAATAACTACGGGCTCACACCCATAGAATTCTGCAGCAATAATTAAATAATTAAGTTGATGAAATACTGATTCTTTCTCTATCGATCTTTGAATCCTAACAGCATTTACCAGAATTTTCAAGAATATTCTATTGACATAGTTTTTACAGCAGAGCTTTTTGCGCTGTAAACATTTAAAAATATAAAAAAATCACCACAGAGTCCACAGAGAAAAACCAAAGCATCACTCGTTGCAAAAGTCAGAGGGCCGCGGCTGCTGATACTTATCCTTCTTTAATGCTAAGAGAAATCATGCAATTTGAAATTTGAAGTTATGATTTGCATAAATTTAATCTTTATGATATACTTTCTCCGGCATTAAAGAAAGGAGCCATTAATGGTTATTCGTCATCTATCAAAAATAATGGGGGAATTAAGCAAGCAATATCCTGTTATAACCGTTACAGGCCCCAGACAATCAGGCAAGACAACGCTTGTTAAAACACTCTTCAAAAACAAACCTTACCGCAATCTTGAAAATCCGGATGAACGAGAATTTGCCGTAAAAGATCCGCGGGCGTTTCTTGCCCGGGTCAAAGACGGCGCCATTATCGACGAAATACAACGTGTCCCCTCTTTGCTTTCGTATATACAAACCTATGTGGACGAAAGAAAAATTCCCGGGCTTTTTATTCTGACCGGCAGCCAAAACTTAAATCTTTTATCGAGCATATCCCAATCGCTGGCAGGAAGAACCGCAATCCTAAAATTACTGCCATTTGACATAGATGAAATATCAAGATACGACAAAAATCTTCCTTTAGAACAACTTCTTCTAAACGGGACTTTCCCCGCGATATATGAGAAAAATCTTAACCCGACTATTTTCTACAGAAGTTACTATGAGACTTATATTGAACGAGACCTGCGCCAACTTATAAACGTGAAAGACCTGCACCTCTTTCAGATTTTTATCCGGCTTTGCGCGGGAAGAGTGGGGCAGCTATTTAACGCGAACAGCCTATCCAATGAGACTGGCGTAAGCACAGCTACTATAAAAAGCTGGCTTTCTATATTAGAAGCTTCTTATGTGCTTTTTCTTCTTGAGCCGTTCCACGAGAACATAAACAAAAGGTTGACAAAAGCCAGAAAAATATATTTTTATGACGCGGGACTGGCTTCCTATCTATTAGGGATAGAAAACGTTGAACAAGCGCTAACGCACCCCTTACGCGGTAATCTTTTTGAGAATCTTGTTGTTACGGAATTAATTAAACAAAGGTTCAATAAAGGCCTTGATCACAACCTTTGTTTCTATAGGGACAGTAACGGCAATGAGATCGACATCTTATTCCGGCATGGGCATCTCATTACACCGGTTGAAATAAAGACCGCGGAAACTTTTAACTCGGGTTTTCTGAAAGGGCTTACTTACATTAAAAAAGTTTTGCCCTCGAAAATCGGGAACGGTTTTTTAATTTACGGGGGCAATATAGAACAAAAAATACTCAACAATACCGTGATAAACTTTAAAAACTGCTCCGTTGTATTCAAAACGCGGTAAATTAGGGTTCTTTCTTGTAAAGGGTGGTGAGAAAGAATCTCTTTGAAATAGAAATTGTCAGTTCTTTTTGATTCATTTTAATAGGCATTCTGACGGTTGTCCGCAGTTGTCATGAAAACTATTCATTTTCTTTACGTCATTATGACCAAGCTCCAGTTTCTCTATCAGCTTTTTATCTGATTTGATCTGAGCCAACAAGATATACCTGCCTACGCGTGTCTACTGTAATCTGTGGATCCAATCTGCGTAATCTGCGTAATCTGCGTAATCTGTGGATCCGTCTTTCATCTTTTTTTAATCCGTATAATCCGCGTAAGAGGAATACCTTTCATGCAATTCTTCAATTTCACTATTCTTGTCTTTTCCAAGTTTATCCTCAGTTTTAGTTCACCGCATTTGCAAGAACATTTATTATACAAAAAATGCTGGCGCGACTGCTTGCTAAATTATGACTAATATGCTACTATTTACATAGGAGGAAGTTGTGCGATGTATAAAATTATAGAGGTTAACGTATTGTCGGATTATAATATCCGGATTAAATACAGCGACGGCACAGAGGGAACGGTAAATTTATCTCATCTTGTTGGCAAAGGAGTATTTTTACTCTGGGATAATTATGATGAATTTAAAAAAGTTTCTATAGGATCATCCGGTGAATTATTATGGGGAACACAAGTAGATTTATGTCCTGATTCTTTATATCTACAAATTACGGGGAAAAAACCGGAAGATTTGTTTTCCAATATAAAACAGGTGTCCATTCATGCCTGAAATATGTAGATTCTATGGTATTGTTATTAAAATGTTTTTCGAGGACCATATCCCGGCGCATTTTCATGTAGAATATGGCAGTTTTGAAGCACTGATTGGAATAGACACTCTTGCCGTAATAGCTGGTAAACTGCCGCCCAGAGCATTAGGGCTTGTTATGGAATGGGCCGCGTTACATCAAAAAGAACTCCTCCTATCGTGGCAAAACGCCAAAAATCAAACATCTCCGGGGAAAATCGAACCTTTAAAATAAACAATTTAACACCTAAATGGCCCCGCCTGTCAAGGAGTAAAAAAAGAGCAAAAGAGGCCAGAGTGATTTTCCAGGCCTTCCTCTATGCCTCAAAACAAGCTTTCTTCTTACTTTCTTAGACAACATCTCAATAACAAAGCTTTCGCTGCCTAATCCGTGTAATCCGCGTAATCTGTGGATCTAATCCCTTCTTCAAGACTAAACAACAGCTTCCACTAATCAAAGATACGCTTCAATCCACAGATTTCGCCGATTTTCACAGATTTTAAAAATAATTTCATTTTAAGGCCCCTCAAAAAAAGTATTCCTACAAGTGCAATTCGTGTGGGCTTGAAAATGACGTAGAAGACATTGTTATAGACGCATTTATTGCTTCGATGGAATATAAGCGGGGAGAGATGCCAAAGTTAGAATGTCTATGTGGCGGGACTTTGCTGTATAACCCGCAAAAAAGTCCGCCCGAAGGGCGTTAATTAATTTTGTTTTTTGTTCAGAATGGAACTCACTTTTTATATCTGTCCTCTTAATTTTGCCCATATTAATCCAAGCGACTCATAAACCGCCTTTTCTGTTTTTTCAATATTACCTGATGAGGGGAAAAACGCGGATGGTCTTAACGCGTTTGATTTAACAACCAAATGCCCGGTTGAAGCCGGGATCGGGTTCATTCCCATTTTTTAAACAATGCCATAGACCTTGGCATATGAGAAGCGGAAGTAACCAAAACAAATATTTTATCCCCAACTATCGACTTTATGATCCTTGCCTGATCCTTTGTGTCCCTGGAATCAGCTTCGATGATAATATCCTTTTCATTAACCCCGATGGCTTTAGCAATTTCAGACATAATTTCCGCGTTAGAAATCGGATCAAATACTTTGCCTGCCGAAAGCAACAGTTTACTGCCTTTAATTTCGCGTTGAATGCGTATACCTTCTATTAAACGCGCTAATGAATCCCTTCCTATCTGACTTAACAGCGGTAGTTCATTACTTGAAATATGCCCTCCCCCAAGGACAACAACAAAATTCGGCTTGCTTTGCGTTTTATTGTATTCAGTTTTACTGGGAAAAGCAGCATACTTATATTCGATAGGCCGCAGCATCGCGTCTGATGTAAATTTAAAACTGCTCGGAACAAGCAATATTATCCCAAGTGTTACAAGGATCTTCCCTGTTTTCTGCTTTTTTGAAAACCACAGCAGGAATATACCCGCAATAAGACACAAAAGAGTCAATGGCAGAGGAAATAAAAACGGAGCAACTATTTTTTTTAAAAGAAACATTAACCTTCCCCTTCCCCTAAAAACCAACCGCGTTTCTTCTTTAATAACAATGACTATTTTTCTTTTTACGTCACGCTTTCAATAAATCAATTAATCAAACACCGTTGCCCCCTAGTCCTTGATTTGCGTGTGTTGCTTTTCTAAGCTTTAATCCGTATTTCTTTTTTGCATTTTCTGCTGCTTTGTGAATATATTCGATTTGTTCTTTACTAGTCATACCTTTCATCCCGTCTCTTCATACATCTTTTCTCGAATCTCGTGTATTTCTTTCATCGCTTTAGGTTCTTTATACATTTTCAATCACCTCCATTGGTGAATAAATATCTATTTCTCGATATCCCATTCTGAAATAAATATTCTGTATTTGCCTTCCTTGATCTCTTTAACTTGTAAATTTCTCAATCTCTTTCGCGAAATCGCGCAGAAGTTTATAATGGCCGTTTTAAATTTTTTCATAGATCATTAATGCCTGGTTTTCATCTTGAATTCATATATCACTATCCTTTTCTTTAATTTGAGAAATACTCACTTGGCCCAGCTTCATTTTATTACCATTTATATACTTCATGCTTTCACGGCCTTTTTAATCCCCAGAGTATTAACGATAAATAACATTATCGAGCAAGCGCATAAAACATACAGAACCTCTAACAAACTCCGATGAAACAAAATAATCAATACCGCTTCCAAGATCACGAATACGAGAAATACATATATAAATTTCATGTTATGCACGGAAAGATGATAATAAAGAAAAACACTTGATAAGGCAAAAAAACTCATGCTCAGGGAAAAAGGCATTACCAGTGGAATACATTCAAGGAGCACTCTTCCCGACAAAATCTTAAGAACAAATTCAGGAAATATTACACAAAACAGGCCTGCGGAAAAAGAAAGGGTTGCCACCGCGATTAAGCACTTTTTTAAAATATGTACTGTTTCCTCATTCCTAGTGTAATTTTCTGTTATCTTAGGAAACATGACCATCGTTACTGCTCCCGGTAAAAACAGAATTATTTTACCGATCATTTGTGCCACAGAATAATATCCCGCTTCCATAGGCGAAAAATAATGTTTTACCAGCACAATATCCATACTTGTTAATAACCCAAAACTCGGCAAAGCAATGAATGCCGGTAAAAAATATCTGTAAATAGCCTTCAAATCCAACTCCTTCTCGTCTAATTTAAAAGATTCTTTCCGCGGCATAAAAAAATAAGGCTTGAGCGGTATAAAAGAAAACAGCAAAGCGATTAAACTTGCCATAACTATTGCTGTTAAAGCACCCCAAACCCGCAATCCAAGATTTACGAGAAGCACCCCAAACGCCAACCTTAAGACCGCGTTAATAATAGATGCCGCGCCTAAGCTTTTAAATTTCTGAAGCCCTTGCAATCCTCCTAAATTATAAGGCAGCAACGCCGATAACAACATCATAAAGCCCACCATAATAACCATCAAATTATTTTCAAGCTTAAAAAAAACGGCAATTTTATTACTACAGATCAAAACCAGCAAAAAAACAACAATACTAATAATAAGTATCTTTTTAAGAAATAACAGTAAAAAGGCATGGATTTTGAATGATTGGTTATTTGCTTTAAACCCGGCAACAAATTTTGTAACCACTGCCTGTAATGGCCCTAACGGCATAGAGATAACAATTGTCATCGAAAGCAAGGTATTTAAGATGCCAAAATCTACCGGATTAAGCATCCTAACCATGAACAGTTGAAAAAGCAGGTTAAATACACTTGCCGTTGTTACAGCAAAAAACATTATCCCAGCGTCTTTTATCAAGCGGTCTAATTTCATTTCCCCTCTAAGGTTAGGTATTATATATTAGCATCTTAACGGCAAGAAGTCAATAATTCACCTAACATATTTATTTTTAATACGTTAAGATAAGATTTGTACTGACGTTTCCCGATTGTGTCTTGACACATTTAATGAAATAGTGTATTCTTATATCAGGAGGTGAAAAACATGGCAAAAGCAGCTATAACACGAGAGAGATTAAGTATTGATGTGCTTCCTGAGGAACATAGACAAATAAAAGTCCATGCGGCGCTTCGTGGCGAAACAATCCGAGAGTATGTCGTTGAAAGTGTGCGGGAGCGTTTATGTCAGGAAACTGAAGCAAGAGAATTGTCAGCGCTGACTATGCATCTGGATCAAGATCCCACCTTAAAGAAATTATGGGATAATGAAAAGGACGCCGCTTATGACAAAATATAAGCGGGGGGATATAGTTCTGGTTAATTTTGGCTTTTCTGAAGGAAAGAGATCCAAGAAGAGACCTGCCTTAATAATAAGCAACGATAATTATCACAAGAATCGTCAAGAGGTGATCGTTGTGGCTATCACACACAATATAAAAAGAGTGCTTTCCGGCGATACCAAAATAGATGAGTGGAAAGAAGCGGGGCTCTTATATCCATCTTTGGTTACAGGAATTATCCGAACAATAAAAAACAGTATGATACTCCATAAGTTAGGGGCTCTTTCCCAACAAGATTTTCGGAAGGTGCAAGAGAATCTTAGGGAAGCAATAGGTTTGTAAAATTTAAATCGCGCATAAACCTTATTTTTGTTTATTCCTACCATTAGGATTAACTTATCTTTTGTATAAGCGCTTCGGAATGGTTGAAATCTACTTAATAGGCATTCTGATAAAACTGCTCGGAATAAGCAATATTATCCAAAGTGTTATTTTGTAAGTCTACGGGTAAAGGGCCGATGGATTAAATTGTGTAACAATTTAATCTACAAACGCATTGCCAGGCCTTTGCGCTTCAAATACTGTTTTGTATGCTTGATTTTATAAGTACCGTAATGAAATATCGATGCCGCCAGCACCGCGTCGGCTTTTCCCGCACTCAACGCCTCATAAAGATGCTCTAAAGTCCCCGCCCCACCGGAAGCAATAACCGGAATCCTGACCGCTTCGGAAACCGCCCGGGTAAGTTCAAGGTCATAGCCGGATTTCGTACCGTCCTTATCCATACTTGTCAGCAATATCTCTCCTGCCCCCAACTGCTCCACTCTTTTAACCCATTCAATAACATCAATTCCCGTAGGCTGCTTTCCCCCGTAAATATAGACTTCCCAACCAGGTTTCAAGTTACAAGTTTCAGGTTTCAAGTTTCTTTGTGTAACTTGTGACTTGTGACCTGTGACTTGTGACCTGCGTTTGGCGTCCACCGCGACAACGATGCACTGATTCCCGAATTTCCGGGATCCTTGTCTGATAATGTTCGGGTTTTTTACGGCTGCCGTATTTAACGAGACCTTATCCGCTCCCTTTCTTAAAATCAACTCTATATCCGCCAATGTCCGGATACCTCCGCCGACCGTAAACGGGATAAATACCTCTTCCGCTGTCCGGCGCACGACATCAAGCATGGTTTTGCGATGCTCAAAACTCGCCGTGATATCCAGAAAAACCACCTCATCCGCGCCCTCACGACTATAGGTCGCCGCTTGTTCTACAGGGTCCCCGGCATCCCGTAACCCCAAAAAATTTATTCCTTTTACAACCCTGCCGTCCTTGACATCAAGACAGGGGATTATTCGTTTGGCAAGCATGCTTAGCTCCCTTTAATAAAGAAGACAGAAGACAGAAAACAGAAGACAGAAGTCAGAAAACAGATAACAGAAGACAGAAAACAGAAAACAGAAAACAGATAACAGAAAACAGAAAACAGAAGACAGAAAACAGAAAACAGATTAAATATTCTAATTTATACTGTTCTTTAAAATGAATGCCATTTATTAATCAAGGAATACAACATGGCATTCATTTCATCATATTGTTTATCAAAACAATCATGTTGTTCTTTTGAAATATAGCCGCAATCTCTACAAAAATCTAACCATCCACGAGTTTCTTCAGAAGACCCAATCGCGTCATTAAGATGTCTAATGAAAACATTTTCATATCTTCTTTTTGCATAACCTTCTCTTATATTTATAGCAATTGAACGAGAAGACCTCCTGATTTGATCAGTTAACGAGTAAATCTCTTCTTTAGGAAATTGTTTTGAGATTACAAATATATCCATAGCAAGCTTATAACTTAAATTATACACTTTTAAATCTCTAATATTCTTAATCGCTGTTTTCATTTTTCCTGCCTTCTGTTTTCTGTCGTCTGTCATCTGATTTCCCCAGCCATTTTACAAAAATTTTCCAAAATCTTAAGCCCTAGATCCGAACTTTTCTCCGGGTGGAACTGGATGCCGAACGTATTCCCTTTTGCGACGATAGCGGCAAACCTTTGCCCGTATTCCGAAACCGCCAATACCCCGCTCTGTTTTAGAGGTTTCACATAATACGAATGCACAAAATAAAAATAAGAACCTTGTTTTACTCCCTTTAAAAGTCCTGCGTCCTGCGGCTTGCGTCCTGCGGCTTGCGTAATCGTATTCCACCCCATGTGCGGGATTTTTAAATCCGAACGAAAACGGATAACATTTCCCGGAATAATATTAAGGCCGTTGTGTTTACCGTGTTCTTCACTAGTCGTAAAAAGCAATTGCATCCCCAGGCATATACCCATAAACGGCTTGCATTCATTTACCGCCGCTCTAATCTCCGGAATCAACCGTAATTCCCGCAAATTACGCATACCCGCGGCAAAAGCTCCCACCCCGGGCAAAATCAATGCCTTTGCCTTATGAAGCTTTCGTTTATCCGCCGTAACCAGAACCCGCGCTCCGACGAGTTCAAAGGCCTTGGCCACACTGGCCACATTTCCCATTTTGTAATCGATGATACAAATCATAAGCAAGTTCCAGGTTACAGGTTACAAGTTTCAGGCTAAAAACATAAATTATCTATCAACCGCTTCAATAAACTTACTAATCTTTTTACTCAATTGAGTCAAATCCTCATCTAAATCAACAAAAAGCTTTTTATCTTGAAAAGAACCTGTCTCAAATAAATATTTTAAATGTTCTTTGGTTTCATCACAGCTGGAATGGGCAACAACCAAAAATCTAATATAATCCTGCTTATATCTTCGCCTCCCAAAACCTTCAACTATATTCGCAGATATCGACTTGGAAGCCCTTCGGATTTGACTTGCCTCTTCATATTTTTCAAAATCAGGCAACCTTAAACTTAACTTATGTATTTTTAACGCGATCCCATGCGCAATTTTATAAATTTCTAAATCTTTATAACTTTGCATCAAAAACCTGCTGCCTGTTACTTGAGACTTGCAACCTTGAATACTTCCGGCAAACTGCGTTTATGTTCGGAAGCAGCTATCATCTTCTTTACTTTATTAATCTTAACTCCGGGGACCTTGCATTTTTCTCCCTGCTCCATACAGCTGAGAATGCAATCAAGCTCATTATAAGTCAGCCCCATCTCGCCTTCGTCGGTCTGGCCGCTCCAGAGGTCTGCCGTAGGTAACTTGGTAATAATCTTATCCGGAACCCCTAAACTTGCGGCCAGGTTTCTGACATCCCGTTTAAACATGTCTGCTATGGGTAAGATATCTACCCCCCCATCGCCGTATTTTGTAAAATAACCGACTAGAAGCTCGGATTTATTCCCGGTTCCGAGCACGATATAGTTAAGATTATTGGCAAAAAAATAAAGCGTCAACATCCGCAGCCGGGGCTTAAGATTGGCCAAGGCAAGCTTATTCCCTTTCGGAAAAATACGGCTCAAAGAATCGTAGCTTGAAGTCAAATCAACCACTTTACTTTTCAACTTAAATTTTCCAACCATCAACTGCGCGTCATCCAGGGCATGCCCTGCGCTATGGCAGGGCAGCAGCAAGGCAAGATGTTCATTGCCCATGGCCTTTTTAGCCAAAACAGCAACAACCGCCGAATCTATTCCCCCGCTCAAGCCGAAGATCACGCCTTTCGCGCCGGCTTCTTTTACCTTTTTTTGTATCCATCCGATCAGCTTTTTTTCCAGATTTTTCATGCTCCCCCCGATATAAACTCAATAAAAGTTAATTATAACAAAAATACGACAATATTTGTACCTTTTATTTACAAAATTGATAAAAAAATACAGGAGACGATTTATAAAAATCGTCTCCTGTATTAACGAAATATATCCGGCAGATTAATCTTAAATTGCCTTGTCGATTAATACGCTAATTTCTTGAGAAACTGGCGTATTGACAGCACGCATCATTTTAATTGCTGCCGCTTTTGTCCTAAGCTCGCCAATAGGAGTAGCTTTGCTTGTATCAAAAGCAGTTATAAAAATTCCCGCTCTCATTAAATTACCAACCTGCATCTTAGCAGCATCATCAGGCTGCATCCCGTCAACCACTACGGTTTTTACCCCTAATCTACGCAAGAATTCAGCCGGGATATTGCCCGAACACGGGCCTTTTGATTCAATACCGACTTCTGCTGTTCTGGCGTCAATTGTTAAGTCCAAACCTGCGTTACTATAGTCTTGCAGCAGATCGCTTACGTCAGCACCCTGCAATTCCCGCATCGTTAGAATCGCATCATGCAGTAATACCCCTAAGGTTACTTTAACATCCTTAGCCAAATCCATATCAGCTGCTTTTAAAGCATCTATCCATTCTTTTAAAGAACCGTCTCTTTCTGCCTTGAAATTCATAATTACGTCCGGCCTTCCCTGCGCATTAGCCGCGGAGACAGCAATTTTAACCGCTTCGTCAACCTTAAGGATTGCCCGGCCGATAAACGCGCCGGCATTACCCCATACACCGCTAACCTCTTTAAAATTAGCCGCGTTCGCGCCGCCGCCGTAGATGATCTTGCCTTCCAGCATTGCTTTGTATGCCACACGCAGTTTATACAGCTTTTGAGACAGAGCTTCACCATCGACATCGGATAATGACGAATAGCCTAATGCCTTGGCTATTTCCATTGCCTGCGCTTCGCTAACCTTATCTGAAATACTTGTCCGCACTAATTCTTCAATCATTTTTTCTTTGCGTAACACCTGCAAAAACGCGGAAATAGCTACGGTCTTGATCCCTTCCACAGGCTCATAAGATAATTTGATCTGATTTAAAATCTGACTTACAGGAATATCTTTGAATAATGCCCTTACCTGGCTGTTAATATCATAAACCGTGGAAATCTCTTTAATAATCAGTTCTTTTACCATTGCACGATCATTTAACATGAAATTTATTACATTGTTTTGGAATTCAGCCAACTCCCGGATCTGTATTTTGCCGGCTAAATGCATCTTAAAATCTGCAACAGTTATAAAAAGAGATCTCTTCCCTAAAGCCTTCAGTATCCTCTCTGCGTGTTCCGGATATTGCTTAAGGAGCAAGGCACCAACATCTATCTGATCTTGTCCTCTGACATCTTTAACAAGTGCAACCGCATTCTTATCTTTTGAGGCATCTGCAAGCATTTTCTTAAAACTTGCACCAACTACAGAAGGCAACACAACAAAATAATCCGCGTATTCTTTTATTAACTCGTGCATGGTTTGCATCGCTTGCACTTTTGAAACAACGGCAAACAAATCGGAATATTCGCTGTCCTGAGTGCCAAAGGAACGCGCCTGCTCTCTTATCCCTTCAAAATCCATGGCAAACTTGCGCTGTCCGCCTTTTAAATAATCCACTCCTCTTAGAGTTTCCGGAAAATCGCCGAACGGGTAGATAATCTTATCTCCGGCAGCGAGAAACGCATCCAGCTGCGCTTTTTTCTGTTCTACGGTCATGCCTCTCTCCATTACAGCAGAATGACCGACAATCACCCGCATCACTGCTCCGGCAGGAATATCTTCCGGCATTGTGTTTGAGCCAAGCTGGATAGCAACACCAATTGAGTTATACCAGTAACCAGCTTCCCCATTACCTAACTTAACATGGTCAATATTGTCGGATTTGCGCCATAATTGCTCCAGTACGTTTTTGGCTTTTTCCACGCTGATACCGCGTTTTTGTGCATATTCTTGAGCGCTGAACACCGATGCGCCAAAGGAATCTCGGATATACTCTTCATTTACCGCTGCTTCAGGGCTGCTAATTGTATACAATTTCCCGTCCATAATTTTAAAAGTTCTCTTGGCTTCCTTGGCCAATGCCGTGCCAATCTGCTCCTTCGCAGACTTCGCGCTTAACTTTTTCTTCGATACCGCCCACGCGTATATCCGCTTCATCACTTCTTCAAATAAA
>JAKLQT010000067.1 GCA_022013205.1 Candidatus Omnitrophota bacterium
TCAAACTTTTAAGAGAATTACTTTCCAAACATAACACTACGGAGCTATCTGATCCTAACAATCGCTTAGCTTATGGAATGTATCTACTTTTTAAGCAGATTGCCGGACCCTTAACATCAAAGCCGGATTTGCTTGAGCTGGTTCGAAAAAGTATTGGCAGCAATGCATGTAAAACTGAAGTTCAAAAACTTGACGTAAAAGAAATATCAACTGAAAGCAATTGTTGGGGTTTGGCTTATGCAATTATGTGGCTTAGAATTGCTGGCGGTGATTCAGTCTTGCCCTCTTGGGCCCGTATTAATCATCCTGAGATAATTGAGTTAATAAGACGACTTAGAGATTTACCTTGTGAGGACTCAAATTGTACTTATTGTTTAACAACCCATAATCCTGAGGAACAGTTGAAAAAGTTTTTTGGATATGAGAATTTTCGAGATTTGCCAGAGGATTCAGATGGCAATAGTCTACAACGCAAAATAGTTGTTTCCTGTATGCGTGGAGATTCTTTGCTGGCAATTATGCCTACGGGTGGTGGGAAGTCTTTATGTTTTCAGTTACCGGCCTTAATACGTAATTTACGGAGTGGCTACTTAACAATTGTAATATCTCCGTTACAAGCCTTAATGAAAGATCAGGTGGATGCCCTTAGCAGAGCAGGTATTCATGGTTGCGCCGCACTTTGCGGAATACTCACTCTTCCCGAAAGAGCGGATGTTTTACGAGGAATTAAATCCGGTTCGATTAGCTTATTATATTTATCTCCAGAGCAGTTGCGCAGTACAGCCGTGAAAAAAGCTCTTGTTTCTCGCGAAATTGGGGCATGGGTAATGGATGAAGCTCATTGCCTTTCAAAATGGGGACACGATTTTCGTCCGGACTATCTTTATGTAGGAAGGTATATAAAAAAACTTGCCGAGGAACAGCATATCTCTCCTACGATACAATGTTTTACCGCTACAGCTAAAATTGATGTAATTAAAGACATTCAATCCTTTTTTAAAAATCATACTGAAACCGAGTTAAAGTTATTTGACGGAGGGAGTGAACGCGAAAATCTAAAATTTGAGACTCAAAAGGTTCCGGTTCAAGCGAAACTGGCAAGGATAAATGATTTACTTAAGGAAGAATTGGATATATATCCTACAGGATGCGCATTAGTCTTCCGCGCTACCAGAAAAGATGCGGAAATGACGGCAAAATTTTTGAATGATCAGGGATGGAGTGTAAATCATTTTCATGCCGGTTTAAACATTTCCGATAAAAAGGCTATTCAAGACGCATTTCTTTCAGGGGATTTAAGGGTTATCTGCGCCACAAATGCTTTTGGAATGGGCGTAGATAAACCGAATATACGTCTTGTAGTCCATGGTGATACACCATCTTCAATAGAAAACTACCTCCAAGAGGCCGGACGCGCAGGCCGGGATCAACTTTCTGCAAAATGTGTTTTGCTCTACAATGAAGAGGATTCTGAGCAACAATTTAAAATAGGAGCTTTTTCCGAGTTAAGTCGCAAAGATATAGCTCAAATTCTTCGCGGTCTTAGAAAAGCATCCTTGCAGCGTCACTCTGAAGAGATTGTAGTCACAACCGGAGAGATTTTGCGTGATGAAGATGTAAATGTCGAATTTGATATTCAGGACACGAAGGCAGAAATAAAAGTGAGGTCTGCTATTTCTTGGCTGGAAGAATCAGGGTTCTTGGAGCGAAATGAGAATCGCACCAATGTTATCCAAGCTCGTCCACTGGTAAAATCTCTTGATGAGGCTAAAACAAGATTAAAAACATTAAACCTATCTGAAACAGAATCAAACTTATGGATTGCCATACTCAGTGTCCTTATGAATACCTCAGGAACTGAAACTCTAAAAGTGGATGAGATAGCGGAACTCCCGGCATTTCAGGCATATGCAGCAGCAAGTAAAACTAATTTCCCTGTTGAATTTACCAGGGACAGAGGTGGTTGCGAGCATTTAAGCGCAAAGGTTTTAAAAACTCTCGATTCAATGGTTGCAGCGCAAATTTTAAAAAAGGACACACTTTTAACAGCCTTTCTGCATTACAAAGTTGTTAATAATTCCAGTGAAAGATTTAAGGAAATAGTTGTTCTTATTAAAGAATTAGTTAAACTTCTGGGCGAGAATGAACCAGACCCGGAAGGATGGTATCCGATTAACCTAAGAAAAGTAAATCAAGAACTTAATAATCGTCATATTCAGTCTTCATTGCCATTGTTGCGAAAATTACTTAAAAGTTTAAAAAACGATGATCGTATTTTCACTTCAAAGCAAGGAGGGATATATCTTAAAGTGGTAATGCGTGATTCTTATAAAATAAAAGTAAATGGTACTTGGGCGGAAGTAAAAGAACGCTTCGACCATATTCTCGGAGCGGCTGGACTAATTTTGCGTTTCTTATTAGCTTCTATTCCAGAAAACACATCGCCGAATGGAAATTTATTAGTAGAATTTACCTATGAAAACCTGGTGGATAAATTAAAAGAAGATTATGCTTTAAATTCCGCAATAAAAGACTTTAATTCCGCTATTGATAGAATTTTGTTGCTGCTTCATGATCAGGAAGTTATCACTCTTCAAAAAGGTTTATCCATATTCCGCTCTGCAATGACTATTCGGATATCCCCAGAAAACGCAAAAAGAAAATATACCTCAGAAGAATACGAGCCGATAAGGCATCATTATAAAGAGAGAATTTTTCAGATTCATGTAATGGCTGAATATGCCGCACGCAGTATTCGAGAGGCGTTGGAGCTTGTACGCGCATATTTTACGTTAGATAGAATGACCTTCGTGAAAATAATTTTTCCGGGGCAAAAGTGGCTTCTTGAAATGGCTACGACCGCACATTCTTATCATTCAATAGTTGAGAACCTTAAGGATAAAAAACAGAAACAAATAGTTACAGCTCCACTAACAAAAAATATGCTTATCTTGGCCGGGCCGGGCTCCGGTAAAACACGCACCGTAGTACACCGTTGCGCTTATCTATTAAGAATAAAGCGCGTAAAACCTCAAAGTATTTTGGTTTGTTGTTTTAATCATAAGGCGGCTGTAGAATTGCGTAGAAGACTTTACGATTTAGTTGGAAAAGATTCCAGAGGTGTTACCATTCAAACCTATCATGCGCTTGCTTTGCGAATTTTAGGGTTATCTGTGTCCGGGATGACAGATGAGAACCGCTCAAATCTCAATTTTAACAATATGATTACAGATGTTGTGGATGTGCTTAACGGTAGAAAAGTAGTTGCAGGGGTTGAAAATGATGAGATACGAGAGCGTCTCCTGGCCGGTTTTGAGTACATACTTGTGGACGAGTATCAAGATATTGATAACGACCAATACGAAATGATAAGCGCTATAGCGGGAAGAAAACTACAGGATAATGATAAAAAGCTATCTATACTCGCAGTAGGAGATGATGATCAAGGAATTTACGGGTTTCGTGGCGCGAATTCTAAATTTATCCAACAATTTCAACAAGATTATCAAGCAGAAACATTTGAATTAATTGAAAATTATAGATCAACCAAACATATAATAGACGCGGCAAATACTGTAATATCCAATAATCGAGATAGGATGAAGAAAGGTAATGCCATTAAAATAAATCAAAGTCGCGCGAGCATTTTTCCAGGCGGTAAGTTTGGTGGGCAGGATACTATTAGTCATGGAGGAGTATCTGTTATTAAAGTTCCTAATATTTTAGGCCAGGCTAGTGCGGTAATTTCTGAACTTCAACGCCTTAAGTCGCTCGGCGTATCTAATTGGAATGATATCGCAGTTTTATCTAGAAATAACGAGGATTTATGGTATATCCGCGCTTTGGCTGAAAAGGAAGGAATTCCTGTATCCTGGCCGTTAGATAGAAGTAAAATACCCTCGCTCCATAGAATGCGTGAGATTACTGGAGTATTAAAAAATATTTCTAATTCGTCAACGCTTATTGCAACTGCCGATGAATATATAAAAAAGTTCGGCTTAGAAAACAAAAAAGATAATGCGAATCCTTGGAAAATCCTGCTTAATGAATTAATGCTTGAGTGGCGCGAAGAGACAGCAAATGAACCTGTGCCAGCTCAATTGTGCGTCGAGTTTATTTATGATGCTTTAGCGCAGAGGCGTAGAGATGAGCGCTTTGGCAACGGCGTTGTCCTCTCTACAGTTCATAGCGCAAAAGGGCATGAATATAATCATGTTTTACTTTGCGGGGATTGGCAAAAAAATCTTGATAACTGCTTAGAGGAACAACGACGTGTCTTTTATGTAGGTATGACACGCGCCGTAAATACATTAACTATTTTCAATAGAATTGATACTCCAAATCCGTTTCAACAAGAGCTTATTGGTGACTGTTTTATTAATAGAGTTTTCAATGAAAAGTATTCTAAGGATATTCCAATAAAAAAGTATTCGTTGCTTGGGTTAGAAGATTTCTATATGGATTATGCTGGGCAAAAGGCGGAAACGGATATTATTCATCAATCCTTAGCTAGTTTAGAACCTGGAGTAAATCTTGAGGTCAGGATAGATGGTAGCGACATTTATTTCGCAACACAAAAAGGAATAAGGATTGCCAAACTTTCTAAAAGCGCAGCAGAAAAGTGGCGGCAAAAAAATCAGACTATAGAAATAATTAAAGTTCTTGGAATGAGTACGCGTTATGAAAGTGATGTTGATGAAGTGATGTTTAAGGAAAAATTACGAGTAAAGCAATGGGAAATTCCTTTTTGTGAAGTGGTTGCCTTTAAAGGAATTGAAAAAAATATGAATTCGACAGTTATTAAAAACAAATCGGTTAGCGTGCCAATAAAAATCTCTAAAAACCATGGGGGTTCTACCACGATCAAAAGTACAAGAGAAAACGGATTGGCTTTCCTAGAA
>JAKLQT010000068.1 GCA_022013205.1 Candidatus Omnitrophota bacterium
CATAAACTATGTGCTCATTTATGGTACCGAAGGTGGGATTCGAACCCACAAGGACTTGCGCCCATCGGTTTTTGAGACCGACGTGTATGCCATTCCACCACTTCGGCACTGAGTAATCTGAATCTATCTCTGAAAAGGAGAACCTTTCCAATTAAACCGTTCTCTTGATCGCGGCGGCCCTAAAATAATAGACCATATTATACCTTCTTTTATACTGCTTTTCAAGATTAAGGCTGGCTTTTTTATTTTTTCTTTTAGCAGCGGGACAGAAAGTATGGGTTCTTCATCAGCTGTTTCTTCATCAGGTAAGGAAGCTGCCGCAGGGGCTGGCTTTTCCCTGATCTGCCTGTTAGTTTTTTTCCGGCGTATTTGCAATACCTGATCATATGGCATCATTGATACCTCAGATACTACATCTGCCTGCGTTTTTTCATCGAAAATGCCCTCCATTGCCGGGGGTAGAGAAGCGGGTTCCGGAACAGGTTTTTTAAAATGTTCAGACGGCTGTTCCGGTTCTGCTGACGAATCTTTTTTCCACTTTTCTTGCTTTTTAGTATTATTCAATACCCAAAAGATGATAATTATCAGATAGAATATAAATTTGAACAGGCTACCCATGAATAGACCCCTTTTTAACTGGTTTTATCCTTATCCTTTTCGTTTTGATTTTGGCCGATTTGTTTTCTCATGGTTGTGTCTGCCTGAATGTTCTTGATATTGTAATAGTCCATGACTCCCAGTTTTCCCTCGCGAAAAGCATACGCGATTGCTTTTGGAACCTCAGCCTCAGCTTCAACTACATGGGCTCTCATTTCCTGGGTGCGCGCGCTCATTTCCTGCTCCTGGGCTACAGCCATGGCCCTGCGTGTTTCAGCTCGTGCCTGAGCAACTTTTAAATCAGCTTCAGCCTGGTCAGTCTGCAGTTTTGCGCCTATGTTTCTGCCTACGTCTACGTCAGCTATATCAATAGAAAGAATTTCAAAAGCTGTTCCGGCATCAAGGCCTCTTTCAAGTACGTTTTTAGATATCTTATCAGGATTTTCCAATACTGCTTTGTAAGTCTCAGCCGAACCGATTGTTGTAACAATACCTTCACCGACACGGGCGATAATTGTTTCTTCTGTGGCACCGCCTACAAGACGTTCAATATTGGCGCGAACAGTTACCCTGGCTCTTGCTCTTACTTCAATGCCGTCTTTTGCTACAGCAGAGAGCATACCTGTCTTAGGAGCGTCAATAACCTTGGGATTTACCGATGTTTTAACTGCTTCAAGAACATCGCGTCCGGCAAGGTCAATTGCGCATGCTTTTTCGAATTTCAGGTTTAAATTAGCCTTATCAGCAGATATCAGTGCTTTTACAACACGAAGTACGTCTCCGCCGGCAAGATAGTGCGCTTCCAAAGGGTCACTGTTTAGGGAAAGCCCGGCCTTATGCACCATGATGATGGAGGGTACGATTACAAATGGGTCTACTTTTCTAAGACGCATGCCGATCAAACTGAACAAAGAGATTTTCACTCCAGAGGCAATGGCGGCAATCCACAGCCTGACTGGAATAAAATATACAAAAAAGAAGAAAAATGCTGCAATAAAAATAATACTAACAACTAACGGCATAACGGCCTCCTTAGGTTAGGGTTAACTTACCTTGATTACTGTGATTTTATTGCCTTGAACATCCTTTACTTTTACATCTTGATCCTTTTCGATAAACTCATTATCTGCTAAAACGTCGTAGTGTTTTGTGTCAATTAAAACTGTTCCGCTGGGGCGCAATATAGTGAGGGTTTTTCCTGTTTTTCCTATCAGATTTTTAAGCTCCGGATCTGCCACCTGATAGCCCATTTTTTTGTTTTGGGTCAAACTCAGGCGTGTTTTCTGCCAGAAACTTGTTTTAGGCAGAATTTTAAACAGCCCTAAAACCATAAGAAGGCTTACCAATGTTACTATTGCCCCCATTACAGGGCTTAAGCTGCTGAAGGCAATGCAGCTTGCACTCAGTAGTGAGATTATGCCCAGTACCCCTGTAAGCCCAAAACCGGGAATAATGACCACCTCCATAAATATTAAGCAGAAGCCCAGAATAAAAAGAGATATAATACTAAGTAGGACAGGCATTTTACGAACTCCTTTTTTGCTCGACGAAAATCTTATTTCCCTCGATTTTTACGATTATAACTATTTTACCTTTTGGTATGAATTCGCCGAGCGTGGTTACATCAAGAACCTCATCATCAAAAACCGCTTTACCGCTCGGGCGCAGGATTGTTTTCGATATGCCAACCTTACCTAGGCAAATGTTCTGCGCAAGGGATTCTGTCTGAAATCCCAGATTTTTTTCTTCACATGCACGCAAAATAACACGTTTGAATAAATTTGTGCGCGGCAGGAATCTGAAACCTAAAATGGCCAGAACAAAGGTTATAATAAAAGCCCCGGAAATGGTAAATAAAGCGCTGTCTAATTCAAAAGAAGGCAGTGTGAACGGATGCTTCAATAAGGTTAATACTAAGCCGCTTATAATAAACAGTAAGCCGGTAAGGCCGATGATCCCGAAGCCCGGCACTGCCAGCAATTCAATAAGTAAGAGTATGAATCCGATCACAAAAATAGCAAGATCCATCCAGTTAGCCAGGCCGACTAAATAGTGGCCCCAGAAAAATAAAATTAGAAATAAAACACCAAGCGTACCGCTAATGCCCCAGCCGGGCATCTTTAATTCAAAGAGAATTCCCAGAAATCCAAGGCTGAGCAGGAGAGAGCTTACGATCGGATGGGTTAGAAAGCGTACAATATTTTCAGACCATGTCGGCTCAAGAGTTATTTTTCTTGTGAATGTGATTGATTCCAGAGCAAGCTGTTCTCTTATATAAGAAAAAAATTCATCTTCAGATTTTACGGTTATATTGGATAATGACAGGTTTTTAGCCTCATCAGCCGTAAGGTTCAGCAGTTTATCTTTCGGGCAGATTACTTTTTCGTTCTCGAATAATTTTTTGTTTTGCTCTGATTTTTTTTCCTGCAGTTCCTGGGGAGTAAGTATTAACAGCTCATTCTTAAAGCTTACCTGGATCAGTTCTATCTCCTTATCTACCATAGCCTGGGCAAGATTAGCAGAATGTTTGTTAGACTCAGCTGTTGCTTTGAACTTCGCGCGCAGGGCGGAAACCATTTTTTCATCAGTTGGCTGCTGCCCCTGATCCAAGCCCATCATACGCGGCTCGGCAGAGCCGATAGATGACCCCTCGTTCATAATGATTGAATCGCAGGAAAGGGCTATCAAAGCACCCGCGGACCAGGCCGAATGTGTTATATAAGCAAATGTGGGCCCAGGTGCCAGGTCCTGAACATTATTGACTATTTCATCAGCAGCATCAACGCGTCCGCCAAAAGTATTAATCTTTAAAACTACAGCAGCAGCTTTTTCCTCATTTGCCTGAATTAAGGCGCGTTTAATAAAAGCTGATAATCCCAGGTCAATAGTGCCTTCAACCGGAATGATGAAAAGAGTGTTTTCTTCCGCGGCAATAGAGGGAGTCTTTTGCCAAGGAGAGAAAAAAACCGCGATTATTAAAATAATTAATAGTACAGCAGGTTTTTTCATGCGGTTTCCTTAGTTAGTTTAATACCATAAATTCGTATTAGCAAATGCCTGTCCAGCTTCTCTGAAAAATGTTTTTGAGCGAAGGATGGTGGAGCTGGAGGGAATCGAACGTCGCTTTTGTTTTCCGCTTGCTTTTGTAAAGCAAGGCAGTACTCAAACAACGCTCCTTAAAGGGCAACCCTGATGGTTTCCCTTTAATCTATCCCTTCCTTCCTGAGGAAGTCCAACCCGCCGATTGCGATGGAATTCTTTTTATAGAGTTCCATCCTGCATCCTCTCGGGATAAGGGGAAACAATCTTTCCCCTTAACATCCCCTTTTTGGGTTCGAAATTTTTGGTGGAGCTGGAGGGACTCGAACCCTCGACCAACAGACTGCCAGTCTGCTGCGCTCCCAGCTGCGCTACAGCCCCACGAAGAATAAGCTCCCCGAAAGTACTATTATTCAAATTTAAATGTATCATGCAGAAGGCATTATGTCAATATATCTATATGGTCCCCAACTCCTGGATAGAAAACACTTTTCCTTTGCATATCAAACAGCCAGGGGGAATTGTATTTGCGGATTTTAATCAGTCGATTTACAATTGATGTGTAAAAATCGACTGATTACCTCGCAGACAGCCATGGTAAGAATAAAATTGAACTTGCTCTGAATGTTATGCTTATGCTACAATATTTTCCATTACTAATTAAATCAATTCGACGCGGGAACTTTGAAGGTTAACAGAAGAGGAAGCGCTAAATTATGAGCAATTATGATTTCTTGAATATTGAAAAAAAGTGGCAGGAGTACTGGAAGCAGAATAATACATTCCGTTCTTCTGTTGATAAAAATAAAAAAAAGTACTATGTGCTTGAGATGTTTCCTTATCCATCAGGAAGGATACATATGGGGCATGTGCGAAACTACACTATCGGTGATGTGGTTACCCGCTATAAAATGCAGGCAGGCTTTAATGTTTTGCATCCTATGGGATTTGATGCGTTTGGCCAGCCGGCTGAAAACGCGGCCATTAAACATGAAACTGATCCCAAGGCATGGACTGAAAAATGTATAGGCTGGATGGTCAAAGAATTAAAGGCAATGGGTTTTTCTTATGACTGGGACAGAGAACTTTCAACGCATAGAGTTGGATACTATCATTGGAACCAGTGGCTTTTTATCAAGATGTTCGAAAAGGGGCTTGCTTATAAAAAGGCATCAAGTGTGAACTGGTGCCCATCCTGTGAAACTACACTGGCTAATGAAGAAGTTATCAGCGGCGGCTGCTGGAGATGCCATACGGAAGTTACCCAAAAAGACCTGGAGCAGTGGTATTTGAAGATTACAGAATTTGAGGATGTTCTGCTTGATGAGCTTGAAACCTTAAAAGACTGGCCCCAGCGGGTTATTAGCATGCAGAAAAACTGGATCGGTAAAAGCTACGGCGTGGAAATTTATTTTAAGGAGGCTAAGACGCAGAAAAACATTCCTGTTTTTACAACTCGACAGGATACAATTTTTGGAGCAACTTATATTGTGCTTGCCCCGGAACATCCGTTTCTAAAAGAGATAATCAAGGGAAAGCCGGAAGAAAAAAGCGTTCTTGAATTTATAGACAGGGTTGCTAAAAAGAGCAAGGTGGTCAGGGTTTGCGCGGATGTTAAAAAAGAAGGGGTTTTTACCGGATGTTATGTGATCAACCCTGTTAATAAGGAAAAGATCCCTGTTTGGAGTGCCGACTATGTATTAATGGAATACGGCACCGGCGCGATTATGGCGGTTCCCGCGCATGATCAAAGAGATTTTCTTTTTGCCAGAGAACACAGCCTGCCGATACGGATTGTCATTCAGAAACCAGTTACCAGTAACCAGAAACCAGTAGAGATGAGCGAGGCGTATGAGGATAACGGGAAACAAGTGCATTCAGGAAAATTCGATGGACTGGATAATGAAGATGCGAAAATAAAAATTGCTCAATGGATGGAAGAGGAAAAAATCGGTAAGAAAAAAGTTTATTTCAGGCTGCGTGACTGGCTTATTTCAAGGCAGCGTTATTGGGGAACCCCGATTCCGATTATATATTGCGATAAATGCGGTACTGTGCCTGTTAAAGAGGATAAACTGCCGGTGAAACTGCCGGAAAATATAAAGATCACTGGTGAGGGGGGGAGCCCCTTATCTAAAGTGGATGATTTTGTCCGTACTGAGTGCCCAAAATGTGGTGCTCCAGCAAAAAGAGAAACAGATACAATGGCTACATTTATTGATTCTTCCTGGTATTTTCTGCGTTTTTGCTCACCCGCTGATGATAAAAAAATCTTTGATCCCGAAGTTGTTAATTACTGGATGAGGGTTGATCAGTATATCGGGGGGATTGAACACGCGGTTCTGCATTTGCTTTATTCAAGATTTTTTACTAAATTCATCCACTCTCTCGGCCTGATTGATTTTAAAGAACCTTTCCAAAGACTTCTTACGCAGGGCATGGTCTTAAAAGAAGGGGAGGTAATGTCAAAGTCAAAGGGAAATGTTGTGGACCCCGATGAGATGATAAAGAAATACGGAGCTGATTCTCTGCGGATTTGCATTTTATTTGCCGCGCCTCCTGAGGCTGAATTCGATTGGAACGATCGGGGAATGGATGGCGCCTGGCGTTTTCTGAACAGGGTTTGGACATCGGCAACCTCGCTTATTGAGCTGAAGGCCGCATGCAAGTGCGTAGAAAATACACCAAGTGAAAAAGATCTGGAATTTAAAACACACGCGGCGATTAAGAAAGTTACTGATGAGATGAACGGCGGGTTTAAATTTAATACCGCGATTAGTGCAATGATGGAATTGACCAATGCTATTGTTGCCGCATTGCGGGAATCTCAGGAGAGCAAGACTCTCAGTAAAGCACTTATTGACGCGGTAGAGGTGCTGATTGCCTTACTCGCGCCGATTACACCTCATATGTGTGAAGAATTATGGCAGCTTTCAGGCAAAAAGAACAGCATTGTCAAAGCTGCCTGGCCTGCATATGAGGCAAAAAAACTTGTTCAGGATGAGATTACAATCGTTATCCAAATAAATAGCAAAGTGCGCTCAAAGGTAACGGTTCCAACTGATATCAGCAATGATGAACTCAAAAAGATTGTTCTTGAAGATGAGAAAACCAAGGAATGGCTTAAGGACAAGCAAATTAAGAAATTCATTATTGTTCCTAAAAAACTGGCCAATTTAGTTTTGCAGTAAAATGGCAAATGTCGGTTTATGATTACCATGAATGAACTAGCGTTTCAAAAAAGAAAAGCAATTCTTTTAGTCTTGGCTTTATTGTCCCTGGCGCTGGCCTTAGGCTGGTTCAGGCGCGTTAAGGGGCCTGTTTCCTCTTCTCTTTTAAACCTCGATGAACAAATAACCCTTAGCGTGAACTCAATCAGCAGCTCCAAAGAAAATCCATTTAAACAGTCTATATCGATTAATACTGCTGATATTGAGACTCTTAGCCTGTTACCCGGCATAGGCCGTGTAAAAGCCGGCCGAATTATAGAATACCGTCAAGTGCACGGAAAATTCAAACACCTGAGTGAATTGGTGAATATTAAAGGGATTGGGCCAAAAACTTTTGAAAAACTTAAGGATTATATAAGTTTAAAATGAAGAAGCCCCTTGTTTTCTTAACACTCAGCTTTATGCTTGGAATTGTTTTCGCGTATTACATAAAGCTTCCTGCCTGGGTA
>JAKLQT010000069.1 GCA_022013205.1 Candidatus Omnitrophota bacterium
CGACCAGACAAAAGAATTTGATGTTTTACACAAAGGTGTGGAAATGATCTTAAAGCGGCTGCTTGATCTTCTGAAAAATAAAGGGGTAACAGAGATAGCAGCGCAGGGTAAACCATTTGATCCTGCTTTCCATGAGGCGCTTATGCAAGTCGAATCAGATGAATACCCTGATGAAACGGTAATTGAGGAGCTTGAAAAAGGATATCTTTTGCATGAAAGAGTGCTTAGGACAGCTAAGGTGAAGGTTTCAAAGATAAAAGAAAAGTTAATAATGGAAGAAGAAACAGAGCAGGAAAATACTATACAACAAGACAGTGAAATAGAGTAATAAAAAGGGGAGGGTTTTAAAATGGCAAAAGTAATCGGAATTGATTTAGGAACTTCAAACTCAGCCGCAGCTTTCTTGGAAGGCGGCAGGCCGACCATAATACCGTCTGCTGAGGGTACTACAGTAGGAGGAGGAAAAGCGTTTCCTTCTTATGTTGCGTTTACAAAAGATGGACAGCGTTTAGTGGGTGAACCGGCACGCCGCCAGGCAGCGATCAATGCCCAGGGTACAATACAGGCGGCAAAAAGAAAAATGGGGTCTGATTATAAATTCGAGGCGTATGGTAATAAATATACACCGCAGCAGATATCCGCTTTTATCCTGCAGAAGGTAAAAGAAGACGCTGAGGCTTATCTCGGCGATAAGGTAGACGGTGTTGTTATTACATGTCCTGCTTATTTTGATGATAACCAGAGAGCGGCAACAAAAGACGCGGGTGCTATTGCGGGACTCAATGTTTTGCGAATAATTAATGAGCCGACCGCGGCATGTCTTGCCTATGGGCTTGATAAATCAGGAAAAGAACAGAAGATCATGGTTTTTGATTTAGGCGGCGGTACGCTTGATGTAACTATTATGGAAATGGCCGAAGGCGTTTTTGAAGTAAAATCTACACATGGTGATACGCATCTTGGCGGTACTGATATGGATAACGCGCTCATTGATTATATTGCCGAAGAATTCAAGAGAGAACAGGGAATAGATTTACGTAAAGATAAGATGGCCTTGCAGCGCTTAAGAGAGGGAGCAGAAAAAGCCAAGATCGAACTTTCCAGCGCGTTAAACACAGATGTAAATCTTCCTTTTATTACAGCCGACGCGAGCGGGCCTAAACATTTAACTCTTTCAATCAGCAGGGCAAAACTTGAAGATCTGATAAATCCTATTGTTGAACGTTGCCGTGAACCGATAGCAAAGGCGACCCAGGACGCGAAGTTAAAGCCAAGCGATATTGACCGTATTATCATGGTCGGTGGCCCAACGCGTATGCCTATCATTCAGAAATTCGTTGAAGATTACGCGGGAAAGAAGATAGAGGGCGGTGTTGATCCTATGGAATGCGTAGCTATGGGAGCGGCAATTCAGGCCGGAATAATTAAAGGTGATGTCAAAGACGTACTGTTGCTTGATGTTACGCCGCTTTCTTTAGGCATAGAGACTCTTGGCGGTGTTTGTACAAAGTTAATTGAGCGCAATACAACCGTACCTACGAAAAAGAGCCAGGTGTTTTCAACGGCCGCGGATAACCAGACTGAGGTTACGATCAGAGTACTGCAGGGAGAAAGACAGTTGGCTAATGACAACGTTGAGCTGGGCAGGTTTAATCTAGTTGGTATCCCCCCGGCTGCACGCGGTATTCCCCAGATCGAAGTGGCTTTTGATATTGATGCTAACGGGCTTGTACATGTCTCGGCAAAAGACCTGGGCACAGGTAAAGAACAAAGAATCACAATTACCGCGCCGACAAAACTATCTGATGAGGAAATTAACCGCATGATAAAGGACGCGGAAAAATTTGCTGAAGCGGATAAAAAGAAAAAAGAGGAAATTGAAGTACGCAACCAGGCTGAAACATTAGTTTACGCTACAGAAAAATCCTTAAAGGATTTCGGTGATAAGGTAAGTACTGCTGAAAAGGAAAGCATTGAGAAAAAGGCAGCACAGTTGAAAGAAGATATAAAAAGTGAAGATATCCAAAAGATAAAGAAATCAACAGAAGAGTTGACCCAGGCTTCGCATAAACTCGCGGAAGCAGTATATAAAGCACAGGCAGCACAGCAGCAGGCAGAACAGCCCTCCGGCCAGGCGCAGGATGCCCAGCAGGGTGAGGCCGCGAAAGACGATAAGAACAAAGAAGATGTTGTCGATGCTGAATATAAAGTGGAAGACGATAAATGATTACAGATTAACGCAGATTAAAAGAAGCAGATGATCGCTGATATAAAGGAAGAGAATGACAAAACGGGATTATTACGAGATTTTAGGCGTAGGTAAAGATGCTGCGGTTGATGATATTAAAAAGACATACCGTAAACTGGCTATGAAATATCATCCGGACCGGGCAGCTCCTGAAAAGCACAAGGAATCTGAGGAAAAATTTAAAGAGATTTCAGAAGCTTACGCGGTATTGAGTGATGAAAAAAAACGTGCGCAATATGATCGTTTTGGCCATGCCGGTATTAATAATCAATACAGCAGCGAAGATATATTTCGCGGAGCTGATTTTAGCTCTATTTTTGAAGATATAGGATTTGGCGGCGGAGGGATTTTTGAGGATCTTTTCTCCGGCTTTGGATTCTCCGGTTCACGCCCATCAAGCCGGGGCTCTCGCCGCGGCGCGGACCTTGAATATGAGCTTTTGCTCAGCTTTGAAGAAGCAGCCAAGGGGATAGAGAGAACTATTGCAATAAAACGCGGGGATCCGTGCCCGGCATGTAAAGGCAACGGCGCTCAGCCTGGAACGAAAAGGATCACTTGCCCGGGGTGCAGGGGAAGCGGACAAGTAGGGCAATCAGCAGGATTTTTCACTATTGCCAGAACCTGTGACAGCTGTCATGGAGAAGGCGAAATTATTACTGCTCCATGTAAAAAATGTCAGGGAAGGGGAAAGGTCCTGGTTGAGAGAAAAATTAATATAACGATCCCTGCCGGAGTGGATAACGGATCGCATCTGAGGGTCAGAGGCGAGGGAGAAGCAGGAACAAAAGGGGGGCCGCGTGGAGAGTTATATATCCTGATCAGGCTAAAGCCTAATAAGGTTTTTGAAAGACATGGTAATGATGTGATTTGCAAGGTTCCGATAAGTTTTGTACAGGCGGCAATGGGCACGGAAATAGAAGTGCCAGGCCTCTATGAGGAAAAAATCAAGATGAAAATCCCCGCCGGCACACAAAACGAAAAAGTTTTCAGAATAAGCGGCAAGGGATTTCCTGATTTAAGGGGCCATAGCAAAGGAGATCAGTATATAAGGGTTCATGTTACGGTGCCGACGAGTTTAAGTTCAGAACAAAAGAAACTATTAATTGAGTTCTCAAAGCTTAGCGATGAGAATCCTAAAAACGAATCCATTACCGAAAAAATTAAGAATGCGTTTAAATAGGTAAAAACATAACTCAGTGTTCGAAGTGATGCTAAGTTATATGTTTAAACTTATACCGCTATGGCGGGTTAATTCGCCCGCCTGGGCGGGTTCATTAAGGAGTAGATGTAAAGTGCCGACATATGATTATGAATGTTTAGAATGCAAACATACTTTTGAATTATTTCAAATGATGAGCGCGAAACCGATAAAGAAATGCCCTGAATGTGGTAAGGACAACGCCAAAAGACTTATCGGCGCAGGCATGGGCATCATATTTAAAGGAACTGGGTTTTATGAGACCGATTATAAGCGCAAACAGAGCAACTCTCTAGACAACAGATCAGCGCAAAAGAATAATTCAAGTACAGATAAAAAGCAGGGAACAGAAGAGAATAAGCCTGGAAATTTAAACGCGGATTCAGCGCAAAAGAAACTGCAGCCTGAGGAAAAATCTAATAAGGCATCTGATGATAAGGGGAAAGACAGAAAATAAAACGCATAAGAATTTTTACCTCTATTGGCTGCCGGTAATAGTCTGGGCAATATTAATTTTTGCTTTATCTTCATTTTCTACATTTCCTAAGGCTGTTCAGCCGCTTTTTTCTTTTGATAAGCTCGCGCACGCGGCTGAGTACTCAGTGCTCAGTTTTTTACTTGCCCGGGCGTTTAAAAATTCAAAAAAATATAATTCTAAGAGATATTTTCGTGTTTTAGCTGTAATTTGTGCGATTGTATACGCAATGAGTGATGAGCTGCATCAGTATTTTGTCCCTATGCGCACGCCTTGTATCATTGACCTGATCTATGATAGTATCGGAGCAATAATCGGGCAGAAGTTTTTTAAAGGATAATGTTGTTTTCAAATATTTTCATTTAAACAAGGAGAAAAATGTTATGGCTGAGATTATTCCGTTTTGCGGACTAAGATATAATAGAAAAAAGGTTAAAAATATAAAAGGGGTCTTTGCTCCTCCTTATGATGTTATTTCAGAAAAGCAGCAGGGAGAGCTTTACAGGCAGCATCCGTTAAATATCATCAGGCTGATTCTGGGCAAGCAGTCCAAGAATGACGATATGCGCGATAACCGCTATACCCGGGCCGGGAACCTGCTTCAAGAATGGATTAAAACAGGCATTCTGGTCAAAGATGCTGTTCCCAGTATCTATATATATACTCAGGATTATGTTTTTGACGGGGTATCAAAGAAAAGGGTCGGATTCCTGGCCAGGATGAAACTTGAAAAAGGAAATGAATGTCTGCCGCATGAACATACGCTTGCCAAACCCAAACAGGACAGGGTAAAGCTGATACGCGCGGTGCAGGCCAACCTGAGCCCGATCTTCACTTTTTATATTGATAAAAAAAATGAGATAGAAAATATTCTTAAATCCTGCATAAGAAAAAAACCGCTGATAAGCTTTAAAGACAAAGAAAATATTATGCATCGCTTCTGGCAGGTCGGGAAAAAAAACACAATTGAAAGAATTAGAAAATTGATGAGAAGAAAGAAGACTTTTATTGCCGACGGCCATCACCGTTATGAAGTTTCCCTCTCATATCTTAAGGAAATGTCCAGAAAAAAAGGCAGCAATGGTGAGTTTAATTCCGTAATGATGTATTTCACCGGATTTAACGATCAGAACCTTAGCGTTATGCCGACACACAGGCTGGTAAAAGCAATCCCGGATATCCAGAGCAAAATTAATTCTCTTGGCGATTATTTTAAGGTCAGCGTTGTCAAAAATCTTAAGGAAATGCTTTCTGCTCAGGCAGGGAAAGATGGATTTTCTCTGGGTATGTGCTATAAAAACAAATTCTACGTTTTAGAAATGAAAGACGATCAAATACTGGATAAGCTTATGCGTAAATCACCCGCGCAGTGGCGCAGGCTTGATGTGGCGATGCTGAATTCAGTTGTCTTTGAACATATATTTAAACTTAAAGAAAAGCAAAAAGAGGAAAAGATTAGTTATACGCGGGATCCGCAATACGCGGTTGAGTGCGTGAAAAGTGAAAAAGCCTCGGCCGCCTTTTTCCCCAATACCACAAAAGCAGAGCAGGTTAAAAAAATCGCCTTATCCGGTAACCGTATGCCGCAAAAATCAACATACTTTTATCCCAAACCTGTAACCGGGCTTGTAATCAATAAATTCTAAGGGGCTGTCCATGAAAAATCTTGAAGACATAATGAATTTAGCTGCGGAAGCAGGGCTTTTAAAGCGTGTAAAGCGAAGCGGCTGGTGGGTCGTGGGTATAAAAAATCCTGAATCTGTCGCGGACCATAGTTTTCGCTGTGCGGTTATCGGCTATATACTGGCTAAGATGGAAAAGGCATGCGCTCATACAGTAACAATGATGTGTCTTTTTAACGATCTGCATGAAGCCCGTATTAATGACGCGCATAAAGTAGCCTCACGCTATTTAAATTATACAGAGGCAGAGGATAACGCGTTTCGGGACCAGATAGAAAAATTACCGAAAATGATAAAAGATGAACTCGGTGACTGGCGCAATGAATACAGGGCGCAAAAGACAAAAGAGAGCATGATCGCCCGCGACGCGGATATTCTTGAATGCCTGTTTCAGGCAAAAGAGTATTCTGAC
Source organism: Candidatus Omnitrophota bacterium (assembly GCA_022013205.1). GTDB lineage: Bacteria > Omnitrophota > Gorgyraeia > B26-G9 > B26-G9 > JAGLQQ01. Next base: position 6,016 of record JAKLQT010000069.1, read on the forward strand.
CAAGGCATACCTCAGGCAAAACTTTTTTTTAAAAAAGCGCCTTCATTTTTGGAGACCAAAGCGGCTAAATCCCTGTGGAAGAGTATTAAAAAATGGGACAGCAGTAAATGGTGGCAAAAAATAACAGAGTTTAAAAGATAAATAGTCTAAAAGTCTAGGCACTCTTAGGAGGTAGTATCAAATAAAGCATGAAAGGATATGAAAGAATTTACCACAGAGC
>JAKLQT010000070.1 GCA_022013205.1 Candidatus Omnitrophota bacterium
AAGAGTTATTTAAGAGTTAAATCGGGATAAACAGCCAGGTGAAATTGTATTTACTCATTCTCGACAGCCGTCCATGGCTGTCTGCGAGGTAATCAGTCGATTTTTACACATCCTTGTAAATCGACTAATTAAAATCCGCAAATACAATTCCCCCTATCTGTTTGATAAGCAAAGGAAAAGTGTTTTCTATTCAGGAGTTGGGGGAGGATGTTTAACATGAAAAAGTTTCTGGTGAGGATCTGGCAGGAGCTTGAGAGTGATGAGGTTAAGAAGCATTTACTTTTAGCCGGAGAACTTACGGCTAACTGTGAAAACTGCCGGCATCTGGGTATAGATTTTTTTAAGGAAACAGTTTGCCAGCAATGCGGCACTGATTTTAAGTACATAGGAATTCGGGAGAAAAGTAATAAAGCCGAAGAGCTTTTCGCGATCAAGAGGATAAAGGAAAAGAGGCCTGATTTGGTTGTTGTGGACTGCGAAGATATACAACGCGCCTTTGGCAAGTCAAAGGCGCGTGATTTACTTGGATTATGATTTTTTAACCGCGGACGCTTTGACGATCTTGCCGGAACGTATACATGCTGTGCAAACCTTGGTTGTTTTATTTGAACCGTTAACATGTATTTTAATGCTCTGCAGATTCGGATGAAATGTTCGTTTAGTGATCCCGGTTGTTTTCAATCCAACTCCGCCATGTTTTTTTGCCTTACCACGCTGGCTGATAGAACGCCCTGCTACCGGCCCTTTGCCGCATATCTCACATACTTTAGACATTTTTTTAGTTTCTCCGTGTATTGAGGTTAATGGAAATTTTAACAGGTGCTTAAAAAAACCTCTTAATAAATTTAGAATAAGTATCTGTGAAATATAACATAAATAACCCCTATTGTCAAACCTGTTTTCTTTATTAAGATAAAATAGTATTTTATGAACAGGTAACTTATTTAATAGTAAGGAGTTATCCATGTTGCAAAATTTAAAGATGTGTGGTAAACTTAATCATCTTTTTTAAACTAACGATAACAGCAGTCAGAGATAAATTATTTTTTCTGGCATTAGAATTATCTTAATGCGAAAGGTTGAAGTAATGAAAAAAAAGATATTTAATTTTCTCAGCGTAGTTATAATACAATCTTTATTTTTAACTCTCTGCCTCGCAGACAGCCATTATTTTTCTGCTCAAGCTGAAACACTGGACAGGGATTCTTACGCGAGTATGACTATGCTTGCACCCAGATTGTTCATTCCGCAAGAGATAGTTCTTAAGGCCTTAGAACAAAAAACCCCTCTTTTACCTTTGCCTACAGATACAGATTTAAGGGAAATACCGACAAAGGAAAAACAATCATGGCTGCAGCGGCATTTTCCTGTATTCTCCAAGCTTTTCAATCGGCATCCGCTCATGACGGTTTCAATGGAAGGTTTTCATGATAAATACAATACGCAGGCATTAAATGCTAATTCCAAAGGGGGGTTAGGCGCGTTTTTTGGCTGCCTGCTTTGGGGGCTTAAAAAAATTGGCGTCAAAACGGTCGCGTTTCAGCCGAATTTTTCAAAACGCAGAAGACAGTCTGTTAAACTTAAACATGATTACGTGGTTGACCACGTCAAAACAGTTTTAGCCAATCTGAATAATCGTGATTTTCAAACAAGTGCTTATCGGGTAGTGGAAGTAATCACCCAATTATCTGAGCATAACAATCTTTCGATGAACAAGTTCAAAGAAAAGGTAATGGCTGAGGAAGAGTTAAAAACTGGAATTTACGGAAATGGCCGTCAGGAAGCTGAAAGTGATATTGATACCGGAAAAGAAAATATTGCCTATGTCTACACCGCGGCATTGAGTGTGTTAATTGATGCGGCTATAAATGGGGAGAAAAAAGAAGCAGCGGAGCGGGCAGTGCGAAAAGTGTACAGAGAATTACATATTAATGGAGCATTGAGTAGAAAAATTATTGATAAGACCATAGAGGTATTACAGCATTTATCACGGGAAAAGCAGATGACGCGGAAGCATTTTGAGGAAACGATAAAAAAAGAAGAAACCCTTGTATTGTTTTTTGAAAAACTTCCAATAAAAGATGATCTTCTATACGATGCTTTGATAAACTGCCTGGCGAGAACAGCGGTGACAAAACAGCAGGTAATCTCGGAAGAACCTGTTTCCTATGATAATGAGCCGGGAGAGTATATACTGGACCAATATGGAAATGAGTTTACGGTTATAGTGGGGGGATTAGATATTAACGACCCTTCAAAAACACGGTATTATGATGTTAAATTTAAAAGATACGTTGACGGTAGTTTAGCCAGGATACAAATAGTTTGTCCGGAGTTATACGGATTGCTCTATCAAAGTGCTTTGACTTACAAACATCAACAACGCCGACGCTTTAATGAAGATATGGTCAGCGCGTGGGCAATGTACGCGTTTATCAAGCATTTCCCTCAGTTTAGACCGGGAATGGTTCACTTTAATGAATCTCCTTTTATTCTGCTTGCTGCTCTTATGAGGTACGATCCTGCGCTTGGACATATTCCCTTGATTTATACCAATCACACTGTTGTTCAGGCTGGGTTGCCCAAATACGGTGGGGAGACTGCTTTGATAGAACGCATGTTTGAAATTATGGCTGGCGGGTACACTATTAAAAATGATAATTTCTCCTTTACAATGAGAGGGGATATAGGTGAAAAGGCATTTTCTAGTATGAAAGAAGCATTTAGCCATACAGGAGTTATTGATTTGTCATTGGCGGCGTTAAATATTGCTGATGTGTCCAATGGTGTAAGCAAAGAACATAGCGTTGTTACTAAGCGGTTATTCGATACAACCAAGAAAATTATCAGCGTGCTTAATGGGTCGAGCGATTACTGGAAAAACGAAAAACTAATTGCCCTGGAAGAGCAAAAGGGTAAAGAAAATATTACTGAAGAGGAATTGTATGATATTCATAACAATGACGGAAAAGTGAGATTTCTTAAAGAAATTGAAAAACGCACAGGAGTAAAATTGAACGCGAATCAACAAGTAATTTCGTTAATTCGGCGCATTACAAACTATAAAAGTCAGTATCCTGTTTTAAAGGATATCATTCGTGTGCTCTGCGCAGACCGCGGGACAATTGTAAGAACGCGCTGGGGAGACTTATCAGGATTAGGAGAACAGGTTGTTATAGGTGGTTTTGCAAACAGAGGATCTGAGCAGGAAAAATGGATTGAAGAATTTTTGAGATGGATGAATGATCCTGATTTGAAAGGACATTTTGTTTTTGTGCCTGACTCTGATGTGGAATTACTGAAATTACAGGCTATTGGTTCGGATATTTGTATTAACTGCCCATTACCATTTGAGGAAGCATGCGGAACTTCTGATGGGCGTAATGCCGAAAATGGAGGGCTGAATATTGTTGTTTTTGATTCAGGGGGGGGAAGGAATATCTTACCCCTGTTGACAGGAAAAAAGGCACAGGAAGCGGTTGGCTGATAGGTATGCCTGTAGAAGAAGGTAAACTAGCCTATGAAAATGCCTGGGTTTTTTATGAGAAAGCGCCTAAAGATATCTATGACGCGCTTGCTGAGGCAAGTGATATCTATTATAATGACCATTTGTTATGGAAAAAATTAATGCTTAACGCGTATCATGACAGTGAAAAAGTAACCGGAGAAGCAATGGCTATGCGATACGTAGAGGATACCTTTGTTTTAGCATCCGAAATAACACAATTACGCCTCTCTCAAAGGCCGGTTATTACAGACCGTGAGCTGGAACTATTCTTAAGTGATGGGAATCTTGCTTTAACCGCTGTTGAACAGGCTATTTGAAAGAAGGCGTATGTTTTGCGCACAATCATTATTACCAAAAATCTAATTTCGCGGGAGTTCCCCACCTGTGAGGGTGGGGGTGAGAGCGGGGAGCCGCGAAGCGGGTCGGGCGAAGCCCGAATAACATGAGACCACCGCTGTAAGGCGGTGGAGATTCATTAGAAATAAGATTTTATGATGATTTCTCTCCTGTTTTACGTTGTTAAATCTGTGTTCAGCTGTTCTTTTATCTGTGTTAATTTATATGGGCGTGTTGCGAAACTAACCGTTTGATTTTAAATATTCAATATGAACACTCTTTTTCGAAAATAAAGTACCCGGAAGGGGGTACTCCCTCCACAGAAATATACCTTGACGGCAGAGCAAATATGCAGGAAAATAATGATAAGAATTACCGCGGATTTTTCGTTTGGAGGTAGATTCAATTATTTATTGGCTATTGAAAAACCGGCAGAAGCAATAGTGCCTTGTTTTAATAAATCCTGTTTTGATGGCAGAATGGATTCCCACCATCATTTCCTTTGTAAAAAAATGCGCGAAGATTTATGATATTGATCTGCATCCTTGTCCTGCTTTACAGAGATCTGAAGTAAACGGACATGTGATCCATGAACTGCAGGGATATTTTTACGGTATTTGCCGTGATTGCAGGGAGCGTGTTGATAATAATGAAGAAATCAGGAGTGCTGAAGGTTGAATACATTTTCCGTAAAACTTATTGAAAAAATAAAAAGGACTCCCAGCATCGAGAGTTTTCGTTTTAAAATACAGCAGCGGATTGATTTTCTGCCCGGGCAATTCGTGAAAGTTGTTTTTGATGAGAAGGATCTGCAGAATAAAGGGATTAATAAATACCTTTCTTTTTCTTCTTCACCGGGCAAGGATTATGTAGAGGTTACAAAACGCCTGAGTGATAGTGCTTTTTCCGCTCATCTTAAAGCATTGCGGGAAGGAGAAAGTGTTTTAATGCAGGGGCCGATGGGCAACTGTATATTTAAGGAAGAATATAAAAAAATAGGATTTCTTATCGGCGGTATTGGGATTACGCCGGTTATCTCAATATTAGAATATATCCTTGAAAAAAAATTAGTTACTGATATTATTCTTATATATTCAAGCAGAAATAATAATGAGATTGCTTTCAGGCCTGAGCTTAATGCCTGGCAGGAAGCGAACAGTAATCTGCGGATTTTATATACTGTTACAGATTGCCGGCCTGATGATGGCATATGCCTGCAAGGGCGTATAAATAGGGATATGCTCAGGCAAAGGGTGCCGGATTTATTGGCAAGGAAATTCTTTATTTACGGCCCGCCGGTTATGGCCAAGGCTATGAAGGACCTATGCATTGCATCCGGCTGTGATAAGAATGAAATAATGGCGGAAAATTTCGTAGGTTATTAAACTAAATATTTTTGACAATACGTGGAATTAAAGAAGGAGGGGCTTATGCATGAAATGACAAAACAGAATTTGCAAAATGCTTTTGCCAAAGAATCGCAGGCTCATATGAAATACTTGATCTTTGCGGAAACAGCGGAAAAAGAAGGTAAAATGAACGTGGCAAGACTTTTTCGGGCAATCGCGCACGCGGAGCGAGTGCACGCGGGTAATCATCTTAAGGTTCTTGGCGGCATAGGATCTAGCAAGGATAATCTGCCGGTGGCTATAAACGGAGAGCATTTTGAGATAGAGGAAATGTATCCTGCTTATTTGACTGAGGCGGAAAAACAAGGTGAAAAGGACGCGGCAAGATCAAACCATTACGCGCTTGAGGCGGAAAAAATCCATGAAGTTATGTATAAGAAAACAAAGGCAGCAGTAGATGCGGATAAGGATATTGAGTTGGGGGAAGTCTATGTGTGTCCTGTTTGCGGATTTACCGCGGAAAAGGAACAGCCGGATTTCTGCCCTATTTGCGGCGTTAAAAAAGAAATATTTAAACGGTTTTAATAAAAAGGAGGGATGGTATGGCAACAGCAAGAGATCTTGTGCAGAGCGCGGATTGGAAAAAAGAAAAACATGTGCCTGCAATCGAGGCGGCGGATTCCATTAAAAAGGGAGCTGTACTGGATGTTAATATAACGGTTGGTAAAGAAATAGCTCATCCCAATACAACAGAGCATCATATCGCCTGGATATCAGTGTATTTTATGGCCCAGGGGGAGAAATTCCCTTATCAGATCGCGCGCGCGGAAATGATTGCACATGGGGCATCGGTGCAGGGAGCTAATACAAGCGGCGTATATACGCGGCCGTCTATTAATCTCAGTATTACGACAGAAAAATCAGGAAGTATCATTGCGATGAGTTATTGCAATATCCACGGATTATGGGAGAGCGCGAAAAAGGTAACGGTTGAATAAGTAAACCGATTTTTGAAAAAGATTCTGTAAAAAGTTCTATGAGTGCGCTGAGAAAAACATGCTTATAAGCAAAGATGCGCATTATGAAAAAGATTAACGCGAAACCGATAAGAGGGTGTTGTTAAATTGTGAATTGATTAACTTAAGCGGATTCGGGCACTGGATTAAGCTTTAGGTAAAACAAGAGTTAACAAAATTTAAGATTTAAGCAGATGACAGGGAGGAAATAAAATAATGGCTTTAGCTCTAACAACAGAAAATTTCGAACAGGAAGTAGTTAAATCAGATTTGCCGGTGCTTGTGGATTTTTGGGCCCAGTGGTGCGGCCCTTGCCGCGTATTAACCCCGCTGATTCACGAGCTTGTAAATGAATATAAAGGGAAGGTAAAGGTTTGCAAGCTGAATATTGATGATGCTCCTGATGTGGCTGCGCGTTACGGGGTAATGAGCATTCCTACAGTTATGGTGTTTAATAACGGCCAGGTTGTTGGAGAATCCGTGGGTGTGGTATCGAAGGAAAAACTGGTAAGCATGTTCAGCAGTCTTATTAAAAATAATAAGGAGGGGATATGAAAAAATATGAATGTATTGTTTGCGGATATATTTATGATCCTGAAGAGAATGATAATGTGGCCTTTGCTGACCTGCCGGAAGACTGGGTTTGCCCTGATTGCGGGGTTGGTAAGGATCAGTTTAAGGAAATAGAATAACAATAATTTTAAGCGAGTTTAAAAAAAACTTTAAAAGATTAGCCTTTGTTCAATGTATTTGAGAAAAGGAGGAGCTTATGGAAGTGAAAATTTATTCAACCCCAACCTGTCCTTACTGCATAATGGCGAAACAGTATTTTTCTTCAAAAGGCATAGCTTATGAATCAATTGATGTATCTGCTGATAAAACTAAGGCCGAGGAAATGGTCAAGCTATCCGGCCAGATGGGGGTGCCTGTAATCGTTATTGACGGTGAAGTGCTTACGGGGTTCAATAGGGCCAAGATAGACGCGCTTATCCATTGAAATATTTTTGCCAAAACGCTGCATCCGCAAAGAAAGGCTAAATGTTTAAAAAGTCACCAGAGCACCAAGGCATCAGTTAAATATGAATCAATTTCACCTCTTTAGTAAATTAAATAAAATCACGCTAAAATTTTAAAGTTTGTGGTATGAGTAAAATATATATTGTAAATATCAGCACGACTTATTTATTTCGCTTCCTGCCAGCAACTTCTTGGAAAGAATAAAAATTGCCTTTTTTAATATCTTTCAATGACGCCGTGATCGAAGTGACAATCTTATTGTTTTTTAGAATAGCAATAGTTTCCAAAAGGCCTTCACAATCCTCACTTTTGGCAGGGTTTACTTAAAATGTCTTTAGGTGTATAATAAAATTTGGTTCATGCTTATTTGAGTTGATAAAAAACATGTAACTATAAGCGGTATAAGGTGCTGGGAAAATTTTACGTTCAACACAGTTTTTCCCGCTCAAAGAACGAGCGGGATCGTCAAATAAATCACAAGTTCTCGGTGCTGCGAAACTCGTTCGTCGGCTTGCGCCAGGACGAACTCAGACAGTCGCAGCACCCAAAGGGTGCCCTCAAACTTGTAACTTATTTAACTAAAACTGTGAATTTCACTTAAAAATTTTCCGAGCATCTTTGCAACTTAAACACGAAAGAACCTAAAATTTTACAAAACACAGTTCTGCACAGATTAGTTACGTTTGCTTTGTTGCTTAACTAATGTGCTCATTTAGGAGACCAAAGATGTCAAAAAAACGAGTATATTTAGACCATAATGCTACTACGCCTCTGCATCCTGAGGTTAAAAAGGCAATGACCGGGATGATGGGGATGTTCGGCAACCCATCGAGCATGCATGGTTTCGGACGCGATGCCAGAAAGATGATCGAGGACTCAAGGACATCTATCGCCGAATTTATAAATGCTGCCCCTGAGGAGATAATTTTTGTCGGCAGCGGGTCTGAGGCTAATAATACGGTGTTTAATCTTACTGCCTGCTGCGCCTCTTTAGAGTGCTCAACATCTTGTAAACACAGAAAAGGGATTATTACTACAAGTATTGAGCATCCATGCATAATTGAGTCTTCAAAATGCCTTGCGGAACGAGGTATGAAGATAGATTATCTTAAAGTTGATAAGTATGGCAAGGTTAATATTGATCAGTTGAAAG
>JAKLQT010000071.1 GCA_022013205.1 Candidatus Omnitrophota bacterium
AAGGCTCCTTCCCGAGAAGCATATCCTCCTGGATATAAAAACCAAAATAGACTTTTCTTTTGTGGAAGAAGTAACCAAGCTGTTAGCAATACCCAAATATGAGCCAAAAATAATATAGGATAGAAATACTGCGGTACTACAACGAGTTCCCGGTTCTTCATAATTTCTTTTCTCCCCATTTAGCCTAACAGTGAATGGGTAATATTTGTTAGAATAACTCCTGCATCTATGATATAATTTATTATAAAGTAAAAGCGAGATTAAGGCAATATGAAAAAACAAACTATAGCAATTAGGACTCAAGGCCTAACCAAAGAATTTATTCGGGCCAAAAAGGTGCTCGATAACATTGATTTAAGTGTATATAAGGGGGAATTATTTTGTCTTGTCGGTTCAAATGGTGCAGGTAAGACTACGCTAATTAAAATGCTCTGCGGCTTAATAGTGCCTACAAGTGGTGAAATTTTTATTAATGGCTATAATATTTTAAAAAATGAAGACATGGTACGATCTTCTATTGGTCTTGTTACAGGGGATGAGAGGAGTTTTTACTGGCGGTTGACAGGAAGGCAAAATATGGAATTTTTTGCAGCACTCTACAACTTATCCCCAGGTATAAGAGATAAGAAGATCATGGATTTATTAAACATTTTGCACATACCAGAGCCAGACAAAATATTTCAGCAATATTCTTCAGGGATAAAGCAGAAATTGTCCATAGCGAGGGCCCTATTAAATGATCCTGATATCTTGTTTATTGACGAGCTCACAAAAAATCTTGACCCGACCAGCACTAGAGAGCTGAGAATGTTTATTAGGGAAACTCTTGTAAAAAAACATAGCAAGACCGTATTTTTTTCGACCCATCAGCTTTACGAAGTAGAAAGGTTAGCTGATCGTATGGCTTTTATGTCCAGGGGTAGGATTATGGCTGAGGGCACACTTGATGAGCTCAAGAAAATAGTCGGAAGGGAGAACGTAAGTATCGAAGAGATGTACGATTATTTTATAAACGGAAAAGGCTAAGGGTATGTTTTTCAGAAAAATGGCAGCATTCATAAAAAGGGATTTTTTGATAGCTAAAAGTTATAGGCTTATGTTTATTTTGAACTGGGGAGGGATAATTACTACCACCTTGACCTTTTATTTTATTTCTAAATTGTTTAACAAGACAATAAATCCTTATATAGCTGAATACGGGACAGGATATTTCCCATTTGTGATAATAGGAATAGCGTTTTCAACATATTTTTATACGGCATTGAATTCATTTTCTAATAGTATCCGCATAGAACAGATGACAGGGACATTGGAAATGTTACTTCTTACACCGACTCGAATAAGAGAGCTAATAACAGGCATGAGCCTCTGGGATCTTGTTTTTGCTTCTTCAAGGGTATTTGGTTATCTTTTAATAGGCGTATTTTTTCTTGGGCTTGATGTCCATAAAATTAATATCCTTGCGTCAATAGTAGTTTTGATATTTACTATTATTTGTTTTAGTAGCATTGGAATAATTGCAGCCAGTGTTATTATGCTGTTTAAAAAAGGCGCGCCTATATCATGGTTTGTTAGTACATTTTCTAGTCTTTTTGGAGGCGCTTATTTTCCAATAGAGATATTACCAGCGCCCTTAAGGTTTATTTCCTATCTTTTGCCAATCACTTATTCATTGCGCTCCCTCAGGTATACAATATTAAAAGGATATTCTCTATGGGATACAAAGGGAGATCTGTTGGTACTTGTTGTTTATTCTGCAATGTTAGTTCCTATTTCAATTTTTATTTTTAAAATGGCACTTAAGCGAGTTAAGGTTAAAGGTAGTCTATCTCATTATTAGGCATTATAATATAGATTTAATAATAAATGAGAAAACTAATGCCAAAAATGAGAAAGACGCATAGACTAGATGAGTAATAACAAAATGAAGAAGTTTATAAGCTCATACATGAGCACCTAAATTGAAATCTATGAAAATATTTTTAGAGATAAAAAAGCAAAAAAGTTGGCAGCTTTTAGGTGTTATTGTCATTTTTTTGTTTTTTGCTACTTCGTTTATATCGATTAAGTTACCACGATTTCTGGTATGATGAGATAGGTACGATTAAGTATGCGTACTATCCATGGAGGACATGGAATGCGCCTCTTTATTGGATTATGCTACATTTCTGGATTAAAATTTTTAGAATCTCTGAGTTTAGTTTACGTTTTCCCTCTCTCATATTTAGCTTTTTATCAATAATTGCAGTTTTCTTTTTAGGGAAAGCACTTTTTAGTAAAAAAGTAGGGCTTTTAGCCAGCATATTTATGGGTATATCTCCTTTTCATCTTTGGTATGCCCAAGAGGCACGTGATTACAGTATGCTTTTATTTTGGGGTACACTTTCTTCATATTTACTCTTTAGAGCAATCAGAAAAGGAGAATTGAAATTATGGGTGATTTTTACAATAGTTTCTTTAGCAGGCCTTTATACTTATTCAAGAAAGCAAATTTTATGTACCATTTTATAAGATAAATGAACTTAAGTTTAATAGGCTGTGGGTTATATCTACAGACGGAGGAGATAGGAGTGGTAAAGTAGATGACAGTACTTTGTTAAAAATTAAGCAGCTCGAGCAGTAAGTTGTTTAAAATGAGCTGATTTGATCTTAAA
>JAKLQT010000072.1 GCA_022013205.1 Candidatus Omnitrophota bacterium
TAATACCCCTAAAACAGGCGTTGTACAGGGGCCAAGCACTAAGCCGGAAACCGCGCCGATCAAAAACGCACTGCCGATACCCATGGTACTTTTTATCCTACCCGCTTTATAAAAACTGATCTGGGGAAAATGAAAAACATTAAGCATAAACAGCCCCATAACAATAAAAACATTTCCCACAAATAAATTCAGCCAGAAATTATTCTGAAAAGCCCCAAATAAAGTACCGCTTAGCGCAGCCGCCGCTCCCAGAGCAGAGTAAACAAGAGCAAGGCCAAAGACATAACTTAAGGAGCGTATAAACCCCTCTCTTTTTGTTTTTATTTCAGAGCCCCCTATATAACCGACGATTACCGGCAGTATCGGATATATGCAGGGGGTAAAACAAATTATAATGCCCGATACAAACACGATAAAATATGTAAGCAACGAAATATTTTCCAGTGTCATCTGAAACATCGGCATACCTTTTTTAATTTACCGCTTCCTTAGGCGAAACAAAAAAGCGAACAACAATCCCCCCGCAAAACCACCGATATGCGCCCACCAGGCAACACCACCAGCGCTTTCTTTTGAACCCGGCAGCGTAAAAAATCCATTTAAAAACTGTATCAAAAACCAAATACCTAAAAAGAAAAATGCCGGAACCTCTACCACAGTCCAAAAAATAAATAACGGAAGCAAGGTCACTATTTTTGCCCCTGGAAAAAGTAAAAAATACGCTCCCAACACCCCGGCAATACACCCACTTGCTCCAAGCGCCGGCGCATTAGAATTAATATTTGTAACTATATGCGCCAGATTACCGATAAGCCCGCACAATATATAAAAAAGCAAAAATTTAAAGTGGCCTAATTTATCTTCAACATTATCGCCGAAAATCCACAGGTACCACATATTGCCCAGCAAATGCAGCCATCCTCCGTGCAAGAACAGCGCGCTTACCAGTGATATACCGTTACTAATAAACTGCGATGCTGTCCACGTCCCTGGATGTAAATAAGCCACAGGAACTACCGCGTATTTATAAATTATACCCTTAAGTTCAGACCCGAGAAAAATTTCTTTCAAAAAGATATATATATTTGCGATTATCAGCAAACCCGTTACCAGCGGCAACCGCCTTGCCCTAGCTTTATCGCGCAGAGGTATCAATGTGAAACTCCTTACTAATATTTAGCTTAGATTATTATTTTATCAAATTGCTCAGCGTTCTGCAACATAATTAAAGGAATAGGCTACTATGTACCAAAATTTATAAAAAATATTTGCATTAATTTATTTTTGTGTTTATAATAAAGGCAATCGTAAAATTAAGGAGGACATTATGAGAGCAATAATTGACGCGGAAGCTTGTGTAGGATGCGGATTATGCGCTAACATGTGCGCAGAGGTATACCAGATGGAAGATGACAAAGCCATTGTTATCGGCAATTCTATCGCGGATGAAATGTTGGATTGTGCGAAAGAAGCAGCATCCAGCTGCCCAGTGGAAGCAATAAAAATAGAGGGCTGATTTTTTAGCCCTCTTTTTTCTGCATTTTATATTTATTTTCTGATTTGCAGTATTTAAAATAGCCTTGTTGAAACTAATATTTTTCTATTAAATATTCTAAATCATCCCATGGTTTACGGCTGCCCTGAATTGCCACAATGAATTTCTTATTACCCTTACTAAACAAACCAAGGAAACAGTGTTTTGCCCCTCTCGTATAGCCTGTCTTTCCAATCAGGTTGTTTGAATCCCGCCAAAGAAACCTGTTATGATTTCGCAATTTTATTTCTTTTCCGTCACTGCCGTATATACTTACGTATTTCTTTTTCATCATTTGCGTCAGGGCAGGGTATTCAACACATTTTCTCATAAACAAGGCCAGGTCATAAACCGTAGAATACTGTTTTTTCTTATATTCCGGCAGGCCGGTAGCATTGAGAAAGAAACTGTTCTTTGCGCCCCAGGATTTTGCTTGTCTATTCATTAATAAGGAAAACTTAAATTCCGTTTCCGCCATGGCCTCAGCTAACGCGACTCCGGCATCATTGGCTGAGCTCATCAAGACACATAAAACCAGGTCCTTTACCTTGTAGCTTTCTTTTTCGCTTAAGTACGCCTTGCTCGGCGCGATACCCGCGGCTCTCTTACTGATACTCAACATCATTTCAAAATCCAGTTTATCCGCGGCCATAACTGCCGTTAACACTTTTACCGTACTTGCCGCGGGCAATCTTAAATTAGGATTCTTTTCAAACAGCACAGCCCCGCTTTGCGCGTCCATAACAATCGCGGATTTTGCCGTCAGTAATGTGCTTTGCTTAGACAGGCCTGCGCGCGCAAAAAACAGCACTACAACAAACAATGTCAATGTGAATGTTATCTGGTTAGTAAGCCTCATTTTTATTTGCCTATAATATTAATTGACGAAAACTTCTTATCAAGATATAATTTTTATTAGTATTTTATCACAATTTTAATTGATAGAGGAGAAAAAAGTGAATAAGAAAAAAACTCAGGCAAAAAAACAGCTGTTTGAAATTCTCAAGAAAAATTCCTTTAAACGCAGGCGCGTTATTCTTTCCAGCGGGAAATTAAGCAATTTTTACTTTGACGGGCGAATAAGCAGTCTTATGAGCTCAGGCGCTTATCTGATCGCGGATATACTGCTGGATATGATCAAGGACGATAGAATTGACGCAATAGGAGGATTGACGCTTGGAGCGGATCCTATAATCGGAGCAACTGTTGCCTTAAGCTTTAAAAAAAACAGGCCGATAAACGGTTTTATTATAAGAAAAAATGAGAAAAAACACGGCATGAAAAGAAGGATTGAAGGTCCGGCACTAAAAAAATCAAGCCGGGTTGTAATTATTGACGATGTAGTTACAACCGGTTCGTCTACAATTCAGGCTATTAAAGCCGCGCGAAAGATCGGATGTAAAATTGTCCGCGTAATTTCCGTAGTCGACAGATGCGAGGGCGCAAAAGAAAATATCGCAAAATATAAATGTGATCTTGAATCAATTTTTACAAAAGCTGACTTCAGCGTTTAATATAAGGAGTACTTATGGATGTTGTCGGTATTATACCCGCGCGTTACGGTTCAACCCGCCTTGCCGCAAAGTCGCTTGCTAACATATTGGGCAAGCCGATGATACAGCATATTTATGAAAGAGCCAGGGAAGCCTCTGTATTAGATGAAGTTATTGTCGCGACAGATGACGAAAGGATAAAAAAAACTGTTTGTGATTTCGGAGGAAAAGTTGTCCTTACATCTAAAGACCACTCCTCGGGCACAGAACGCCTTACTGAAGTGGTTTTTGATCTGGACGTGAAGGTTATTGTTAACATACAAGGTGATGAGCCCCTTTTGCACCCATCCATGATAAATGATGTTGCATATGCCCTGCTTGAAAACAAGGAGTTGGTAATGGCAACGCTAAAGCACCGGATCACCGATGAAAAAGAATTTGATAATCCGAATATAGTAAAAGTCATAACGGATAAAGAAAATTTTGCCGTTTATTTTTCCAGATCTCCGATACCGAACGTTTTGAGAAAAAAAGAGGGAGTGGATATTCCCCTTTACAAGCATATCGGGATTTATGCTTATACCAAGGACTTTTTACTTACTTTCAAAGGCCTAAAGCCCTCCCGTCTTGAAGAAGCGGAATCTCTTGAACAGCTCCGGGCAATAGAACATGGGTATAAAATCAAAGTGCTGGAGACAAAGCATGAAACAGTCAGTGTAGACACGCAGGAAGATCTGGATAAAGTGATCCGCTATCTTAAAAATTCAACTTAAGCTTTCACCCCTAAAGAGATCTACTCAGCCACTCTTTTTGTGCTTGTTCAAGCACCCGCGCCGCCCTAATCTTATCTTCAAAGGGAACATACAGATAATAGCCTGAAGCAGCAGTCCGTATCGGCAGGCCCCAGCTAAAATGTGACGGTTTTATCTCATTCATAATACTCCTGCTTCTAAGGCACGCCTTTTTTATCTCCGCTTCGGTTTCATCACTTGCGATATCCAAAAGAGTCCATTGCTCCAGCGGAAGGCTGCGAATCTTACGGAAAAATTTAAACTGTCTCTTTAAATCATGGTACAACCCCACAAGAATGATCAGGCCGAAAGTACCGAAAATACCCGCGCTCATAAAGGAAATATTAAGAAGCAGCGGTAAAATAACCGGAAGGTAGTAAATCGCAACAAACAAGATAGCACTTAATGTTATCGTCTTAGTTATTGAAGTATTTAAGTAGTCGATTATCTTTTTACTATTTACTTCTTTTATTTTGCACTTATGAGCTAAAATAAGCTCATAAAAACGCCGCGGCTGATAGATTATCTTGGCGTAAACAAGCGTAAAGAAAATAATAGTAATTAAAAACATAAAAAATGAAGCTGCATTTAAGGAAATCTCAAAATAAGAGAAAACTATCTCTGTAATGATCAGCGGCCATATGCCCATCCAGACAGGCCTGATGGAAATATGAAAATACTCGTCATTATCGGTACTCAACTCAATTTTATTTACAATTCGGGTAATTTTTCTGGCAAAGTATATAAAAGCAATAGTTACAACGCTAAAGACAATCAGATTCTTCATGCCTATCAGGTTTCTACCCCAGAACACAACTAATTGATCTGCGGCAAAAATAAGTCTTATTATTACTTCTACTGAAAAAATAATCCCTACACCATTGCCAAAGCCGGATTTATTTATAACCTGAGTAAGCATAATAAAAATAAGTGCTATTGAGCAAAGGGAAAGAATAGTAGTTATCTGAAAAGGCAATCCTGTAAATTTCAACAGGTTAAATCCAGGAAATTTATTCAAAAGCTCCAGTTCCAGGCTCACCTGATAACCGTAATACACACTTAATATCAAGGCAATAATTACAGTAGCGAACATCATTTTAAAGCGTCCGCCTTTTTCATGAAAAAACTTTCTATTAAATCCCGGGATCAGAAAACTGATTATCTGAAGTATTATACACGCGTTGATGAAAGGCATTATTCCTAAAGAGCCCAGCGATATGTTACGCAGTTTGCCAATATGCAGCAGAGCCATCAGGTCCATCAAGCCCCCGCCCTGGGCCTGGACATGCTGTTTGTAAAACTTAAACACGGCACTTAAATTAACCCCGGGAAGCGGTACTAAATAAAAAAAACGCGCAAGCACAAGAACAGCTATTGTAACCAAAATCCTTTTCCCGATTAAGCATTCGTCATACTTTTTTGTTGCCATTTTATACCGCCCTTCGGCACAAGATTAAAAAATTCAGTTTACAGCCTGAACACCGCCCGCCCATCTCTGCAGTTCTTCAATTCTATTTTTAAGGCCTTCATCAAGAGGATAAAGCTCCAGAATTTTCTTGTAGTAATAAACACTTTGCCCGTAATCCTTACTTCGCTCAAAAGAAGCCGCAAGCAGAGTCAGCACATGCCTTTTTTCAATATTATTTACCTCCGATGAACGCATGAACAGATATGCTTGCCTGAAATAGGTTATTGATTTGGCATAATCATGATTCATAATAAAATAAATATCGCCTATTTGCGCATAAATCTCCCAGGCATTTGGATTATATTTTAA
>JAKLQT010000073.1 GCA_022013205.1 Candidatus Omnitrophota bacterium
AAAAGACGAAGTCTTTTAGCGGGAAGCTACCTCGGCTTAAGACTAAGGTTACTTTTGAAACAATAAAATCTTTTACCTATACTCCCTCACTTTGCAAACCTGCGAAGGAGGGTACCGACTGTAAATGAGCACATCACTTATGGAGCGCAGCGACATAAGTAATAAGTGCGAATTTATCCCGCTGTTAAAAGACGAAGTCTTTTAGCGGGAAGCTACCTCGGCTTAAATCTAAAAATTACGTTATCATAATTTACCACAAAAATCAGGCAATGTCAAATAGATTGATGTTTATGCCGTTCCACAACATAATTCAAGATCATCTCTACCGGATAATAAGAGGTTTTCGTTATCTGCAAATTAGGCAATCCCGAATCATCCATACAATTTATATACCGGTACCCCGTCAACGCACGGCAAAATTCCCGAAAAATAAATTGATAAATCCCTTTATATTTTCGTTCGCACACCTCAAAGGCAATGCAAAACATATCATTATTCAGCTCATATCCAAGCGTATATCCGGCAACAGTTCCGTCAATTATAACAAGAAGCCCGCGAAGCCCGATTTGAAAAAAGTATTCCAGCGCGGTTGTCTGCGCCCGCAACGTATCACCAAGCATATAGCAGTAGAAGTCATCTTTTTTATTCGTTTTACCTGCCTCAACCCATCGCTTGCAAAGCACGAGACAAGCATCCTTGTACTCATCCCGGTAATCCATCGGTTTATAACTAAACCGTTTAATAAAATAATTATACACGGAACGCTTTGATTTAAATTTATCTCCTTTTAAGCCGATTAAATCCGCGCAGTTATAAACGTAATCCCCGGGTTTTTCCCGCACCAGAAATTCTTTCGGAGGAAAAAGGTCGAGCATCGGTACTTCCACGTTTTCAATCCGGGAGATACGTTTGTTATGGTTATAATCATCCATAACGCCAAAACATGCTTTAATTACTTTGTCATTAACCTTTCCGAGAGGCGGCAGATACATAAAACAACCGCCGCTATTATAAAAAAAAACGCAGAGGCAGTTTTCAATTTTGTGCCAAAAAATCTGGAATATATCTTCCCAGATAAGAATATTCGCGAAATGGTATGGGCTTAAGCGGCGTGGCGTTAAAGACAAAAATCGGTCAAAGATTTGCTTATCGTCTATAGAAAGCAGTTTCTTTTTCGAAATATTTTTTTCCATTGTCAAAAACTATTAGCAGCGGTAATAACATCTTTTAAAATCAAAAAAAGCTCAATCTCCGGGTAACTATGAAATTTATGCCGTTCATCCTTAAGCAAAGGCAAAATATCCGCAGACTGCAGTAATCCGGCCAGATAACGCGCGTAGTCTTTAAAGATTTGACTGTCAAACGTTTTCATTACATAAGGGCAGGACAGATGTGCGGCAAGGTCAAGGGTTTGTTCCCGCCTTACCAATAAAAAAGGATATATCCTGCACTCAAATGGATGCCGTCCGTAAATCCCGCAATAATTGTCGCTCTCATTCAAGAATTGGCAGATTGGGCCGGATTTACCCTGCGATAATACTACTTTTTCTATCCCCAGCCTCTCTCTGTCCTCTTCCAAAAGATGCGGCAGCCATATATCCGAAAAAAAACGGCAGCACCCCCTGCATTTCAGGCAGAACGAAGAATCCGTATATTGCTTAATATCAATCATTTAAACATTTCCCAGATACACAAAATTAAGCTTTTTTCTGGCGATATTATAGGCCCTCTGAAGCGTTTCCTTCGGCGTCGGCGGCAAGTTCAATTCATAACAGGGAAAATACCGGGAAAAATGCAGCGGCGTATCCGCTCCCGTATTGTCAAAAACCCAATCGGTAAGCCGTTCAAAATGTTCGTCGCTGTCATTCAGCGTCGGGATAACCAGGTTCGTAAGCTCTACATGGCAGGCATCCTTAGCACGTTTAATCGTTTCCAATACCGGATACAGAGTACCCTTACAAATTTTTTTGTAAAAATCATCATCCATCGACTTCAGGTCAATATTCATTGCCCCGATAAAAGGCAAAAGCTTTTCCAGCGGCTCCGGGTTCACGTAACCGTTACTGACCAGGACATTAGCCAGGCCGTGCTTTTTCGCCAGTTGCGCCGTATCCAAAACAAATTCATACCAGATAAACGGTTCATTATAAGTATAAGCCACTCCGAAAGAATGAAGCCTTAAGGCTTCACTTATAATCTGTTCCGGCGAAACCGCATCCAGATAAGCATCGGGGTCTTGTGAGATATGCCAGTTTTGGCAAAAAATACATCCGAAATTGCAGCCGCGTGTCCCCAGGGAAAGAATCATCTCTCCCGGATGAAAATGATACAACGGTTTCTTTTCGATTGGGTCCAGCGCTATACCCGTTGTTTTACCGTAAATCAAAGAATACAATTTACCTTCGACATTCTTTCGGGAACGGCAATAGCCGGTATTATTGTTTTTAATTATACAATTCTTCGGACAAAGCTCGCATTGAACATTCGATTTATCTGTAACTTTATAATATAAAGCATCATGCATATTTTTATTTTTTACATACCTATAGTCAATATTATAGTGTCAGTTGCCATAAATTGTCTTTACATTTTTTATTTTCAGAGATATTCTTGACAGCTTCCATAGCACTTAGCATCGCATAATCCATATTATAATACCGATGCATTCCATTCCTGCCGACGAGGAATAGGTTTTCAATTTTATCCGTAAAATTTTTAATTAAATGAAAATTATCATATCCACCGGAATGTATCGGATACGCTTTTTCAATTTTTACAATTTTGGCATCAAGAAAATCATCTTTATCTATAAATCCGATCAAAGAAAGCTCATTAAGGGCAAATTCCACCATCTCATTTTCCGGCATATTCCAAATTTTATCCCCTTTCCGGCAAAAATATTCTAATCCGAGCCAAACAGTGTCTTTATCTTTTACCATATAAGGACTCCAATTGTTAAATATCTGAATTCTGCCTACACTGACATTTTTTTCCTGGATATAAATCCAGTTATCCGAAATTAAATTATCATTGCTCCCTTTTTCTTTATTCTTTATATTAAGTTTTTTAAGTAATATCCCCACACATATAAAATCTCTATATATGAGCTCCTCAGCAACCTCTCGTACCGATGCGGAAACACCGCCATTCATGCTTGCAATCAGATCTCTAACCGGAATTGAAGATATAAAATAATCCCCTTCCTCAACAACACTCTGCTTACGTTCAACACTATCAAAAGTTATCGAATGCACTCTGCTATTATCATAATTTACTTTGACCGCCTTATAGTTTAAAAATATACTGCCGCCTTTTTCTTCGATTAAATCTGCTACCTTTTGCCATAGCTGGCCGCTGCCTAATTTTGGATATAAAAACTTTTCGATTAAACTTGTTTTAATCTTTTTCTGCAAAACATCACCTTTCTTATCCGCACCAAAACATTTAGTGAATGCATGCTCTAATACTGAGAAAAGAGTTAACCCTTTAACCCTGCACTCTCCCCAGTCCGGTCGCATTTTTTTACATGAAACTCCCCATACCTTTTCCGTATAATTTTTAAAAAAAATATCATACAATTCCCTCCCAAACCGGTTAATAAAAAAATCTTCTAGTGATCTTTCATGCTGAATTGGAAATGCCTTAGCCCTCAAGCAGGATAATATTATTTTAGAAATCTTCTTTAAGCCAAGACCGGAAAAAGTTTCAGAATCAAACCGCAATGGATAATTAAAAAGTTTTCCCGAAAATAAAATCCTTGAAATTCTATCGCGGATAAGCATAACATTTTTATCCGTAGGCACGTTCGAAGAATTATTAGCGGATGCCAATGGCATGATATCAAGCCACCACTCCATAATTGATTCTGATTTAGAAAAAAATCTATGTCCTCCCAAATCCATTTTATTGCTCTTATAATCTATGGTTCTTGCTATCCCTCCTACCTGAGAAAGCATTTCGTACACAACAGGTTTAACATCTGTTTTCATCAACAGCTCATAAGCGGCGGTCAAGCCGGCCGGGCCGGCCCCTATTACAACCGCGGTTTTTTTATTGTTTTTTTCTCTCATCGGATAATTTTAGCGGTCTCTTTATATGGCGTTATTTTTTTGTTAACAAAAACATGCACATAAGAAAAATTCCCTTCGCGGGTAAGCGAATAAGGAGAAACCCCGACATGCTCCATTTCTTTTTCCAGTCTCAAAAGCCGGTTGATATCTTCCTCGGTTATATCTTTTTTTAGCTCCGGAAGCAATTGTTCAACCTGACAGTTAAGTGTCTCTTTCCTCGGCCATTTTATATCGGGGTTATCGCTGATATAGATAAAAACATCGTAACTATTTTTGTTTAAATACAAATCAGCATTGGGAAATCCAACTCCGCCGACACAATCACTAAAACCATTTTTTTTCAGGTAGGTTTGCAAATCTGCTGCCAGAAGGCTTGCTCCTGATTGACGAAGAATGCCAATACGCAAATCGCGTTTTATCTCCTCACCAAGCGCTTGCAAAAAGTTACATACATATCTGCTGTATAGATTCTTAGAGCTCATAAATCTTACAATCCCTCTCAATGCCGGATGCAAATCTTGATCCCACACATTGATATCAACACCCCAAAACAACATTCGGTTGCATTCGCTATCAGCCCCAATCATATAATTCATGATCTGATTGGTTAAAAGATCGCGTTCGTAATCTTTTTCGTTAATATTACAAAGGGTAAACGGATAAATCAATAATGCAACAGATAAAGCACAAGCAAACGATAGTTTTCCGTATTTTTTAAAATAAACCCCGATTATTATCGCTATTAGAGGTAAACAAGCAGATATATAGTACCAATGAAAAGCCCTCCCTCCTTGAACTTTATAAAAAGAAAAAATAAGCACTGCGCCAACTAAGCTGGACATGAAAAGTATTTCGACCGTCCTTTTTCTTAATAAACTGCCCAATGCAGCAATTAAAAAAATCGCGGTTAAAGGCGGAGAGAGAGCTTGCATTAAGCCTTCCCCATAAGCGCTTAACTGAAAAGTAAAACTAGAAAAAGTCGGAATAAAAGGTTCGTGTTTTACATAGTTTAAAAACTGAAAAGGAATAAAGAATAAAATACCGGAAGCAAAAAAAGAAATTAGAAATAAACTAAAGTTAACGGAATTAAACGTTTTTTTCTTTTTTAAAAAAAGAATAGCGAGAATAAAAAAGGGGCCGATAAAAAAAACAGGAAACTGTTCCTTTATCAGCATTCCCCACCCAAAAACAAGACCAAAAACAACAGAATACCTTCTGTTTTCAAAAAAATCACTTCTTAAAAAATAATAAAAAGCCATGATGAGCACGGATATTTGCCCTGAATACAAATTAATCCCTTGCACATGCAAAATCATACCGGGAAAGATACTAAGCAAAAGAACGGAATAAATACCTGAATCTTTAGCTATATACTCGCTAAGCCTAAAAGTATAAATGATTGAA
Organism: Candidatus Omnitrophota bacterium; assembly: GCA_022013205.1. Lineage (GTDB taxonomy): Bacteria > Omnitrophota > Gorgyraeia > B26-G9 > B26-G9 > JAGLQQ01. Next base: position 5,475 of record JAKLQT010000073.1, read on the forward strand.
ATAATAAAAAACATGAGCGGGAGCAGATACTGCTGAGTTAAAAGCAGATTATTAATGCAGGGATTAATAATAATTCCCGCAAAATAATAAAGCGGGGGGCGCTGAAAATAAATATTAACAAACTCCACCATTTTATAAATACTCTCAAAAAACTCTGGCGAGCAAAAAACATCACGCAAGCAATCTCTAAAAACTACGGTCAAACAAAAATGCTGGAAGTGATCGGGTGCAGCAAAAGCATCCTTAACGCATATAAAAAAAAACCAGTTCCTCAAAGAAAATATGGCAACTATACTAACTATGACAAATGCATTAATTATTTTTTGGGCTTTATCGCTGAGAACTATTTGCAATTTATCAAACATATAGCTATGCGCTCTTTTACTCTTTATCGGCTTTTTGCCTTTCAACCGCAAGGCAGGTTTTTAGCCTTAACTATTTACTCCCCCCGCACAAAACAATTTTTAACAAACTCCTTTACCAGACTCCTCATTTTCTTTAACTCGTCCGCAGTATATGGTTTGACCTGCATAAAACTTATGTCCAGTGTATCCTTAGGTGAAAACTGCTGCAGCACATACTTTTCTGCGCCGCGCAAAAGCCGGGCTATTTTAACAATATCCGCGGAATCAAGTAAGGTCGGCACAACCGTTGTTCTAAATTCATATTCAATGCCGCTGTGCATTATAATATCAATACTTTCTTTAATAAGCGAAAGGTCGATATTGCTTCCCGATGCCTTGTGATACTTTTCCGGTTCCAGCGGCGCTTTAACATCCATTGCCACATAATCGACAAGCTTTTCTTTTATAATATGCCGCAGCATCTGCGGATTCGTACCATTTGTATCTATTTTGACAAACAACCCGTTACGTTTTAGATCATTAAGCAGCGCAGGTAATTGCGCGTAAAGCGTCGGCTCTCCGCCGCCGATTACGACCGCGTATATCCATCCCTCTTTCTCTTGAAGAAAAAGTTCTATCTGTTCAAAAGGAACTTTGCCAAGCTCATTATCGGATTCGCACACAAGAGCTTTAGAATGACAGTAAGGACAGCGAAAATTACATCCTGAAAGGTAAATGACACACGCCAATTTCCCTTCACAATCAATAAATGTATGCGGATTAAATCCTTTAATCGGGTATCCCATAAGCTCACCTGCCAAAAATTATTGACCACCAAACAACAAGAAGACAGAAACGGCATTCATCCCCATCCCTGTCTTCCCTGATGTATTAACAATTAAGAAAGAATATGCTCTTTTATCTTTTCCGAATGCGGGACTTCACCATCCCAGCGCGCAACAACACTATCATTTTTTTCTACAATAGTCGTGGGTATCTGCGCGACATTATTGTAAGCTCCCTCAGCCATACCGTCGACAGTATCCATATCATAAAACGTGACGCCCACTTTCTCGTCTACATCCCACTTTGCCATAAAATGCCGCACCTTATTTTTTGTCGTTTCGCACTTAGCGCAACCGGTTTTACCAAATATCTTTATTTTCATTGCCCGGCATCCTCCTGCACTTTATAATTACCCAACTGCCTGTCACTTAATTCCGCCAGTTTTGAAGGGTTCCAGTTATTCACCCGGCTAAAATAGCCGACAATCCTGGTTATATTATAGACATCCGGAGAACCACAAGCTTTACATTTATTATCCAATCCGCGGTTAGTCTTTAAACAGCTGTTGCACATCGTAAATTCCGGAGAAATTGTCAGCTGAGCTGTTTGTGTTTGCAAAAAAGTCTTTTTCACGAGATTAAGAATAGACTCCGGCGCCGGTTTCTGCTCACCGACAAAAGCATGAATAATCGCACCGGATTCAATCAGCGTATGGAACTTACTCTGCTTCTGAATCCGCGTGAGCAAATCCACCGGCGCATCTGCCCGGAAATGAATGCTGTTCGTGTAATAATAGCGGTCGTTATCGATATCCCCCTTTATCACGCTCGCCGCTTCCGGGAACTGCCGCAAATCAACCTTAGGCAGCCTTCGGCAGGCAGATTCCGCCGGCGACTCTTCCAGCGAAAATTTAAGTCCGTAATTTTTCTCGTACTCCTTTGTCTTCTGATTCATAAACGACACAATCTTTAATCCAAGCTTAAATATTTCATCCGATTCATGCAATTCTTTCCCGGTAATATACTGTACGCATTCATTAAGCCCGATTAATCCAATAATATATGTGGCTTTCTCCAGATCTATATAAGGCCGGCCGTCCTTGGCCGGCTTTCCTACTTCCCACATCGGCATCCCCGGCTCACTTAGCCGGGAAACAAACTCTTTCTTTTCCAAATGGGCCTTTGCCGCAATGTCCATTACCCGTCCTATTTCTTTCAACAGCCCATCCACATTGCCTTTGCCCGAACGATAAGCGGCCTGCGGCAAATTGATTGTTACGTTCTGAAAACCGCAAAACCGCATACTTTCAGGATGTTCAATCATATATATATCGTTTATCTTCTGGCGCAAGCGGCAGCATTGTGAAAGAACCGCCTCATTCCCGCGGTCGAAAACAAAATAAGGCGTTCCGTTCTCGCTGGCAATAAGGCAAGCGTAGCGCAGTAATTCCAACTGCCGGGGATCTTCAAATGTTTCATTACTGATATGCAAATCACACTTCGGAAAAGCGAAAACCCTTCCGTCACGATCTCCATCACGCCAAACATCCAGCATCGCCTTGGCAAACCGAATCACCGTCTCTTCGTAATCACCGTATGTTCTTCCCGTATACTGTCCTTTTGCCCCAATCGCCGGGATATTGGCCAGATAACCGGGAACACCGGTGTGCACGTTAAAATCTATGAATAAACTCTGGCTGCCGCGGGAAAACGCATTTTGCGAGGCGGAAAATATCAAATACTGCGCCTCCTGTTTCATTTCCTCATCGGTCAGATTCTCTACCAACGGCGCATACATTATATTAACATAGGCGATTCCCAGCGCCCCGGCATAATATGCCTGCAAAGAAGCAAGAAATGTATTTAAATGCCCGGTAAGTGTCCGCGCGTATTTCGCCGGCGCACTTGAAGTAAAAAGGTTTCCGAGCTCAAGGCCATATTTTTTAAGATATTCTAAGGAATGCGAACCGCAATAAGCGCGCGGATATCCTAAATCATGAATATGAATCATGCCGTACAAATGCGCATTTGCCACTTCATCCGAAAATACCTTTTGCAGGATATACTGTTTCAATATCGTCTCGGCAATAGACAGATTAACTGCTTCCGGATTATTTGAAGCGATATTGGAATTCTCGCAGCTTTTGGAAAAAAGCAGCTGTTCCAGGTCATACGTCGGCATACCGATAATACTCTGTTTTGAAAGAGTCTTATCCAGCCCGCGCTCAAAAAGTTCATTATCGACGAGCTCACGAATCAAGGCTGTGGATATCCTCGTAAGGCCGGAATTAAATACCTTTTTCTCGACACTCGAGGCTATTTCCATGGCAAGATCTTCCGTAATATTGGCTTCCTTCTCCAGCGCGAGGGCAATTCTGCCTTTATCCCAGTTAAGGATTTCATCCTTTGCTAAAGGGGTAACTAAAAGAGAAAGATCTGTCGAATTAGCACGGCTCTTGACCTTTTTGCGGACTTTAAGGATTTCCCGTATTTTCCTTCTCTGTTCACGGTAAAGAATATAGGCTTTTGCCGTTTTCGCATGTCCGGTTTCAATCAACACTTTTTCCACGATATCCTGAATCTGTTCGATACCGGGAACCTCGTTTTGAAAGTTTTTTTCCAAATATAAAACTACGGCATTCGCCAATTCATCGGCAAGGAGCCTATCCTCACCGCCAACCGCCTGAGCCGACTTAAAGATCGCATCGCTTATCTTTTGTTTATCAAAAGAAACTGTGCGGCCGTCCCGCTTTACGATATTGTGAAGGCGTTGACGCTGATTTTGACCTTCCATGGAAAAATGTTTATCCTGTACTAACATCTCCTATGCCCTCCTCTTATTCAACAGATCCTTTAATTCTCCCAAAAATTGATTTATGTCTTTAAATTGCCGATACACGGAAGCAAATCTCACATAAGCTACCTCATCGATATCGTGCAAATGCTGCATAACAAGTTCTCCGATGTCCGAGCTTACCACCTCCTTATCATAGTTCTTTTGCAAGGTACATTCAATAGAATCAACCACTCCTTCCACAGTCTCCATACTTACCGGGCGCTTTTCACATGCCCGCAAAAGACCGGAAAGGATTTTATTCCTGTCGAACGGCTCACGCCGCCCGTCCTTTTTAATAATCATAAGCATTGTTTTTTCTATATACTCATATGTCGTAAACCTGCGCTGGCATTTTAAGCATTCCCGCCTTCTTCGAATAGAATCACCTTCCGAAGAGATGCGCGAATCAACCACTTTATCCTCTATATTTGCGCAAAACGGGCATTTCATGCATCCAAACCTTTCTCGCTTCTCTCGACCAAAACACACATTATATTGTATCCACAGCTTGATAATACACCATATATAGTGCTGTGTCAATAATTATTTTTATAAAATCCGGATGTTTTTTGGGGTTTATACCACCTTTTCGCAGGAGTTCGCAAAAAAACAAGCTTTATGCCGCTTTTTTAGCCCGCTTATTTCACAGCCCATCGAAGACAAGATACGGGCATACCCCGATAGCAGGATTAAATCGTTACACGATTTAATCCATCGGCCCTTCGGGCGGATATTTCATACAGAACATGAAATATCCGGGTTAGCTACCACTACCTCTATCTTTGCCTCTTCCAAAATTTTTTTTGCGAATTTGTCCGGATATTTTGACAAGACAACCACGCGGGTTATTCCGGCATTAATAATCATTTTCGCACAGATAATACAAGGTTCGTTTGTGCAGTAGAGAATACCGTCCTTGACGCTGATTCCGTCCTGCGCCGCCTGTAACAAGGCATTCATCTCCGCGTGTAAGGCACGGCACAACTCATGCCTCTGACCGGAAGGCACGCTTAATGCTTCTCTCAGGCAGCCTGTTTTTTCACAGTGAGCCAGTCCTGAGGGAGCACCATTATAGCCGGTGGTTAATATGCGCTTACCTTTTACGATAACCGCTCCGACTTGCCTACGCAGGCATGTAGAGCGTTTCGCAACAAGTTGGGCAATATCAATAAAATATTCGTCCCAGCTGGGCCGTTTCAACATCTTTTTTTGTTTTTTCCCTGCCATAACACATCCCTTTTCGTGTTTTAACCGGGTTATTGGTACAACGGAAATGCCCGGGTTAGTTCATGTACTTTTTTACGCATCTTGCGTATCTGTTCGCCTGACGTTTGATCCTCTTTTCTCAATATTACATCAATAATACCGGCGATTTCATGCATCTGCGGAACTTTCATGCCCCGCGTCGTCACCGCCGGAGTTCCCAACCGAATACCGCTGGTCAAAAACGGAGATTTCGGGTCAAACGGAATCAAGTTTTTATTAATCGTAATATTAACACAGCCAAGCATCTCCTGCGCGTCTTTTCCGATTATATCGCGGTTACGCAAATCAACGAGCATAAGATGAGTATCCGTACCTCCGGAAACAATACGAAAATTTTTCTTCTGCAGCGCCGCGGCAAGCGCAACCGCATTCTTCACTACCTGTATCTGATATTTCTTAAAATCCGGCATTAAGGCCTCTTTTAAAGCAACGGCCTTTGCCGCTATTGTATGCATAAGGGGGCCGCCTTGCGTGCCGGGAAAAACATGCAAATCGATTTTCTTAGCAAATTCTTTCTTACACAATATCAATCCTCCCCGCGGCCCGCGAAGCGTTTTATGCGTAGTCGTGGTTACATACTCCGCATACGGCACCGGCGAGGGATGCACCCCGGCCGCAACAAGCCCGGCAATATGCGCCATATCCACAACGAAACATGCCCCTACCTTGTCACAGATATCACGGAATTTTTTAAAATCTATAATACGCGGATAAGCCGAGGCTCCGGCGAGAATCATTTTCGGTTTATGCTCCTTTGCCAACTCTAAAATCTCGTCATAATCAAGCTGTTCGGTTTTCTGATTTACTCCATATGATTTCACATTATAGAACAACCCGGAAAAATTTCGCGGATGTCCGTGAGAAAGGTGTCCGCCGCAAGCCAGATCCAAAGCCAATACGGTATCTCCGGCTTTAAGACAGGACATAAAAACCGCCATATTCGCCTGTGCTCCCGAATGCGGCTGCACATTGGCATAATCCGCCTTAAATAATTGTTTGGCCCGTTCAATAGCAAGTTGTTCGACTTCATCTACATGTTCACAACCGCCATACCAGCGGGATCCCGGGTATCCTTCCGCATATTTATTGGTCAATACAGAACTTTGCGCCTCCATGACTGCCAGTGATGTGAAATTCTCGCTGGCAATCAATTCGATATGCTCCCGCTGGCGCTTCAGCTCTTTACGAATCGTTTTATAGATTTCAATATCCACTTCTTTTAAACGTTTCATCATCCCTCCCTATAATACTATTTACTAAACATCTTTACCCGGCGCAGATGCCTGCCGCCGGCGAATTTGGTATTCAACCAGACAGCGGTAATCCGCTTCGCCATTTGTTGTTTAACAAATCCGGCACCAAGAACCAGGATATTGGCATCATTATGTTCACGCGAGAAACGCGCAGTCGCAAGATTAAAACAGTTTGCCGCCCGAACACCTTTCACCGTGCTTGCCGCCATCGCCATTCCCAACCCGCTGTTACAAATAAGGATGCCTCGGTCAAACTGCCTTTTCGCCACGCCTTTTGCAACTTTAAAGGCAAATACAGGATAATCGGTTGATTCCTCTGAGTATGTCCCCATATCCTCAACCATGTATCCCTTATTCTGCAAATATTGAACTAACGCCTTTTTAAGCGCAAATCCTCTGTGGTCACTGCCAATCGCGATCTTCATGTAATTTCGCCACCAACCCTTCAATCGATCTTTTCAATATCAATGCCACTTGATCATAAAAACGCTCATCCATACCGATCGGATCCGGGATCATCGGATTTTCCTCCTCGTTTTCCAGGGCGAACTCTTTTAATAAAAACACCCTTTTTTCCGCATTCGGAAAACGCATGAGGATATGACGTTTATGTCCCGGCTCCATAACAAGAATCATATCCGATTCTTTAATCATCTCATCCGT
>JAKLQT010000074.1 GCA_022013205.1 Candidatus Omnitrophota bacterium
TGTGATTTGTCCTAAAGGAGCTTATTGTCTTGAGTTGAAGTCTCAGGCAGAAGATTTTATCAGGCAGGAAAGGTTTGGCGACTTGCTTGATTTTTTAGATATTCTCAAGATGGAAAAAAAACAGGATATATCTGATTTGCAGATAGAATATTACTCTGTGCTTGCAAAATCAAAGTATCTGGATTATCTTGAGAAAAAAGAAGATTGGGAAAATTATTACAATCATGTGGATCTTTTTAATGCTGAGATAATAAAAAGCGCTAAGGATTTTGTGGAAAATCACCCTGCCTCGCTTGAAACTATCGATATGCAATATTTGGCCTGGAAGGCTATTATCCGGGATGAGGAAACGGCATCCGCGGAACAGGTTTTTAACAAACTCATTGATTTAGTTATCGCGTATACAGAAGAAAACGGTGATACAGCTGTTTTTCAGGAAATTGCTCATAGAATAAGCGATGCAGGCAGAGTTCGTCAGCTGAATAAGCTTTTTGATTCATATAAGGAGTTTTTATCTGCCAATGCCGGAAGCGATTCCATAGAGCGCCTTGGCGTTATCGCTGAAGAATATCTGGAAAAAGATAATATCGAAACAGCAATAGTTATTTATAAACATTATATTGACCTGGCCTTAAGGCAGTATCCGCAGGCAAAAGCTCAGCTTGTGCTCAATAAGCTTGCTAATAAGTTCAGGCATCATGGTTTTATTCCGGCTAAAGACGCTGTTTTCGCGGAAAAAATTTACGATCTTATTACACAAAAACTCGGCAAAGATGCCCTGAGCGAAGAAGATTTATTTGCCCGCGGATATAATTTGGAATCACTGAATATCTGTGATAGGGCAGAGGAGGAGTATAAATATTTTACAAAAAAATTTCCGGATAGCGTTTACTTACCGGAAGTTTACACGCGAATAGCTGTTATTAATTTGTATTCCTTCGGGCGCCTTGGCATATCTTTGCAGTTTTTTCAAAAAGTATCAGAGGAATTTCCTGGTTCATTTTATGCGCCGTTTTGTACTTATAATGCCGCGATGCTTTTGCAGTGGAAATCAGAAGATGAGCTGGCAAGCCGGTTTTATTGCGTACTTATTGCCTCCGGAGGCTTTTTTTCAGAAGCAGCAAAGGAGCGCCTTAATGAAATAAAAAATAAAGAGAAGCTGAATGAAGATTTGCGTTATGTTCTTAATAACCTGTCCGGCACTGAAGAAAGCTCTACTATTATGATGACGCTCCAAAGCAGGCCGCAAAGGGCTTTTGTCGATGAACAGGTAATATGGTCGGCAACTGCTCAGGATTTTTCATCCGGCACTGTGCAGCCGTCTTTTACCTACGAATGGTCAGGGGATACAGGCAGTAATGTTGATCCGGGTAATATTGCGGAATTTTCCACAACGTATAATAAGGCTATCCCTCAAGTCGCCTGTTTTTCTGCTTTGGTTGCCCAGACACAAGGTGTAATATGTAAAGCGCTTTGGGTGCATGAATTGAGTGTGAAAACACCTAATAATATTATGAGCTTTAAAGTAGGCGAGCCTGTTGAGCTTACTGCGGAAGTTTTTCCGCACAGTATTGAAGATAAATATATGCTTTGGCAGTGGAAGACAGGCCCAGAGGCAATTGATGTCAAAGGCAATAAGCTGCTCTATTCATATGATGTGCCGGGAAACTATGAAATAGAGCTTGTTGCTGATATGCAGGATCTTAAAATATTTAAAAAATTTAATGTGGATATCGTTGAATAGGCACAGATAATTTCCATAGCAGGCATTTAAAAAACGCATGTATATAGAAAAAAGAAAATTTGTCCGTCTAAACAAGGTTTTCCCAGTCGAATTACAGATTCAAAGCTTTGAAAAGGAAACGTTTGATGGTTTAATCCAGGGGTTTACCCGGGATGTAAGCCTGGAAGGCCTATGTGTTCAGGTTAATGACTTCAATAATGAGCGCATAAAAAACCTGAGGGAAAAGAACGGCAAGGTTGTTGTCTTTTTAAATTTTCCTTTAAAGCGCGGCCCGATCAAGGCAGTTGCGAATGTTGCCTGGGTTAAGAAACTGGCAAAACCTTATCCAAAAAGCTGTCTGTTGGGGCTGCACTACGAAGTGATCGATCCCAAGGAGCTAAAACGCATTATGCGTTTCGCGAAATACTGCAACGCTGTTCCCAGAATAGTTGGTTTGTCGATCCTGCTGCTGTTAGTGGTTTGCTCTGCACTTCTACTTAAAAATCTCCAGCTTATTCGTGATAATACAAAGCTTTTTGACAATATAAGTAAGCTTAGCGCAGAACAGTCGGATATAGACCAGAGACTCGGCAAAATCCAGGCCGAAAAAGAGGCTTTGATCATGATGATGAAGAGAAGCGCGGCGCAGGTAATTTTGTTAAAAAAAGAACTTACTGCGGTTGAGTCTGAGGCGCAAAAGCAACGCGGGAAAAAAGACGAAGCTAAACCGAATAAATTCATAGAGGAGAGTAAGAAACTTAATCTCGATCTGGTTCTCCTAAGGGAAGAAAATATAACTATGGAAAAGCGTTTGCTTAACTATATGAGCAGCCAAAAAAAACTGAGATCCCAACTAAAAGAAATCAAAAGCAAAAGAACAATGCTTGAGGACAAAACGCTTGATCTAATGCGCCAGTGGCTGATTTCATCCCAAAGCTCAAAAACCGGGCTTGTTATCAGCTATGATAATGATGAGGGATTCCAGGATGTAGGATTTACTTATGATCAGGCACTGAGCGCCTTCAATTTTATTAATTTAAAGCAGTATAAAAACGCGAAAAGAATTTTTGATTTTTATAAATCCGCGGCGCTTAAGGTAAAGGGAGGATACGCCAACGCGTATGATGTGATAACCGGTAATGTCAGCGAATATATTGTTCACAGCGGCCCTTCAATTTATCTTGCTTTGGCAATGCTCAGGTATGAAGAGTTGACAAATGAGGGCAGTTATCACGGAGTAGTTGAGGAAATAGGGCAGTGGCTGATAAGCCTTCAAAACGAAAAAAGCGATGGGTCTTTGCCCGGGGGGCCGGATATGCAATGGTCAGGAACCGAGCACAATATTGCCGCGTACAAGTTTTTCAGCAAACTTTTTAGTAAAACAAAAGACAGACAGTATGATATAGCAGCAAAAAAGATCCTCAGCTGGCTTAAAAATCATGCTTATAACAAAAAGCTGAAACGGTTTAACCGGGGCACAGATGATTCAATGATCGCGACGGACGTGATGTCGTTAAGCATTATTGCGTTGGGGCCGAGCCTTCTTGATGAGATGGGTGTTGATATTGATCTTTTGGTCGGGTCCATTGAAGAAAACTGCAAAACAAAAGTGCGTTTTGAGAATTTATTAGGAAAAAAAGTAGAGGTTAACGGGTTTGATTTTTGTGCTCCTTCGAGTGCAGGAAGGGGCGGGGTAATTTCTGTAGAATGGACATATCAAATGATAATTGCTTTCCAGATCCTAAACAGGTTTTATTCAGATGAGCAAATGAGCGAAAAAGCGGATGAGTATAAGCAGATGGCGGATTATTATCTGACAGAGCTGGAAAAACTTCTTATAATGCGTGCAAATTTCGGTATGCGTAAAGTTCATGCTGGATTGCCTTATGCAAGCAGCGGCGGGATTAATACAGGACATGGCTGGTATACTCCAAGCCACAGCTCGATCTCTGCCGCGGGAACTAACTTTGCAATTTTTGCCAAAGAGGGGTATAATATATTTTAGTACTTTTGATTATAAATCATTTACCAGGGACGGTAAAATCGAAATGATGAAATTATTCACACATATAAAGAGTATAAAAGTTTTTAATCTCTTCAGGCTTTATTTTCAAAATAAAGCGCGTTGGTTTTTATTTCTAAAAGCAATATCCTTACTTTTGTTTTCTAAATACAGCAAATATATTCTTAGGCTTGTTTGTATTACATTTGCCGTATTATTCTTTTTGTGTTTAGTGCGGCCAAATGCCCTTTACGCGCAGAATTATTCCGCGCAGCGGTATCCCGGATATGCCGAGGAAGAAGATGAGGGAGATATAATAGAGGAAGATGAATATGAGGCAGTAGAGCTTAAGGATACGGTTGTAAAGGGAAGTTATCGTTTTAATTTTGGCATTGAAAACAATGATTTCATATGGAAAGACGCGAATTATCTTTTACAGGAAGGTTCCTGGAGATATTTTTTCGGCGAAAAACGTTACAATACTTATGACCCGGCTATTTACAATAATTTTAAGCTGACTATAGATGCTCCTTTAAATGAGAAGCTATCATTGTATACAAAGATTGTTGTCGACCCGTGGTCTTTTGTCGGTAAATCAAAAGTAACGACAATCCCCAGCTGGTATGGCGCGACAAATGGTGATGATCCGGTTGAAATACAGTTAAAATACTGGTCTAATTCAGGCCGGATTTATCCGGAAATCGTGCGCTCGGAAAAAGGAGACTCATTTGCTTTGCCGGAAACAAAAGTTGCGGATGGCTATACGCAGCCGGTTAGTGTGTTAAGTGACTGGGGAGGGGGGACGCACCGGATCGATTTGCCGAGCTTGAAGATTGACCGCGAATTTAAACCAATAAGAGCCTTATGGTTTGATCTGAAGGAAGATAAATACCGCGCGATACTTTTTCTTTACGCGGAAGAAAATATTTCCATGTGGACTGATGATCCGCTGTCGCTTGTCAATAATCATATTGTCTGGGAGCCGAGCCCCTGGCTGGATATGTGGCAGCCGGGAGCACTTTATACAGCAACAGGCTGGGAGAACGGTATCTGGACCCTTGATAGCCAGCTGCGCGACAGTGAAAGTAACTGGCTTACATTGCTGCGCGCGTTTCGATATGAGGGTGAAATTGCCTCGGTATATACGGATTTTATGATCGCGGCGCCTATGGACCCGTGGGATAATTATAATGCTATTAACAATGTCCCAATGGCAGTGCGGTTTAAAAAGGGAATAACAGACTGGCTGACGCTCGGATCAATATATACCGCGCGCTGGGGATATGACCTGGGTTCATCTGATGCCTTTGATCAGGCCCTGGCTGTCGATAGTGTCATTGCCGTAAACGAATACCATAATTTAAAACTCGAGTATGCTATGGCGATGACAAAGCATAACCTCAATAATGATGCGCAGAAAACTACAGAGGATGACTCTGCTTATAAAATAGTAATAGACAGTGATGTCAATCCCTTTGACCTTGAGATAAAATCAGGCCTTAGCTTTTCCCGCATGGGCAGGGAATTTGAAGCTCCTTTGTCCAACTATACATATACCCGTGATGACCTGGCATGGGGAAGGCATATATCATTCTATAAACGCAGTAAAGAAGAAGAAATGTATCGTATCGGCAACGGCCTTGACAAAGACAGGCAGGTAGCTGCCTGGGATATTTTCTTCGGCGGATATGATGAGCTTGATGCTTATTTCAACTACCGTAATGTTAGAAACGCGACAGACAATGGCTTTATCGAAAATGTTTTCCGTAATGAGTTCTCTTACCATTATAGTGATGAATTATTTTATAAGTTCTTATTTTTATATTACCAGAAAGATGAGGCCACAGATAATAAAAGCCAGGATACATCAACAGTATCCGCGGGTTTTCAATATGATTTTTGCCAGTGGATACGGCTAGAGGAAATTTGGGAAAGAACTAATGAATATCCCGGTTATCCGGATGGGATTTATGATTGGCTGACCATCAACCCCGCGCCGCCTTATCCGCATTATTATATTGTCTCATCTCGCCTGATTCTTACTCCACGGGATTGGGTAGAGATTTCTCTGGAAAATACCTATAATGAATTTGAGCACGCGACAACGCTTGATGATTTTATGAATTATTCAGGGACGACGATTCGTTTTTGGCCCGGCCATAAGTTATCTGCCAGTGTGGTTTACCGTTACAGTATTGTCGCGGATTATGATAAAAACTATGAAAAAACAGGGCATCATAATGTTTACTTTGATTGTGCTTATGATATATATGATGATGCCAGGATCAAACTGCAATTCAGCAGCCTCGGTGCTTATATAGAGGGCATCGGCTGGCAATCCTCGGTATTAGATACTCAGCATATTATTCGTCTGATATATGAAGGTAGATTTTAGTGAGAAAATTAACTAAATATGCCGGTGTAACGCTTATCGAGCTTCTGGTTACAATGGGCATACTTGTGCTTCTTGTAACTATCCTGTATGCAGTGTTTAATGTTTCCCTGCGCGGCTGGCAAAAGGCTGATAATATGCTGCAGGTAACTACTGCTGCCCGGGTTGCTCTTGGGCAGATGTCCAAAGAGATAGCAAGTGCCATGATAAAAACAGGCAGCAATTCCTATTATTGCGTGGGGTTTGATAAGGAGGATGGCAGCGGCTGGAGAACCGACAGTATCGGGGATGAGTTTTACTTTATCGCGCCTTTAAAACCAGCTAATATTGAAGGAGGATCTGACTTGTGCGAGGTTGGCTACTGGCTTGATGGCAAAGGCACATCAGACACAAGTGATGATACCTTAACACGGTTTTATGTTACAGATAGGCGGGATGAGGCAGGATCATTATTTGATTTTAATTTTTCCACACCCTCAGGAAGGTCTAATTCTAATGAATTTGTATTTAATGTTACTGGCCTTGAGTTTGATTTTTTTGACACAAACGGTGATTTGTTTGACAACTGGGATTCCCGTACCGCAGGCGGTGCGCCGGCAAAGATAAAAATCCGCATAACTGTAGCCTTGGGTAAAGGCACGTCCTCCACTAATCCTGAATTTATCAGAAAAGAGTTCAGTACAGTTGTTTCCTTGCCTCAATAGCGATTTGATTGACAAGCAGGGCCTTTTTTGCTATATTATTTTTAAATCAAAATAATCTAACTATTTATATTTTCAACGAATTGCGATAAATTTTATTTTTTGTTGATCATGTCAAATTTATATAATAAACAGATAAAAAAGAGAGCTATTTTAGTTAATATTCGCGGTGTTCCCAGGCACTGATATCTATGGTAGCCCCTCCTGAATATTTGATTGGCCCGGATGAGAGTGTTGTGAAACACTAATTCAAAATCTGAATTTTCGAAATAAGCACACTTTTGCAAAAATCAAGTATCGGGATTGAGGGCTGTTGAAAAACACAGTTTCATACAGAATAGCGCAGATTAAAGATACGAGATAATTACAGATTATCGACGAGTGAGCTGCGATCATCTGCGCGGCTCTGTAGTTTTGTAACAGAGCCGATATATAAGGGTTTAAGATAATGTATAAAGTCATTTTTACAGTTTTATCCAGCGCTTTCGTATTATGTTTATGGCTGCTGCCTGTTTTGGAGAAACTTGCCAGAAAAAAAGGGCTTGTCACACACCAATCTCCTGAAAAAATTGACAAAAGGAAAGTTCCCTATGTCGGGGGGCCGGTCATGTTTCTGGTTTTTTTCGTGGTCTGCCTTGTCGCTTACCTTATGGCTCCTTTGGCCATAAATAACCGCCAATTTTACTTATTTCTGTTTTGTGCGGCTCTCATTGTCTTTTTTGGCTTTTATGACGATGTAAAAGAACTGAAACCGGCCCAAAAGCTTATCGGACAAAGTATTGTCGCGGTTATTTTTATTACCTTTGTAATGAGAACTCAGGTGATCTATTTCAGTCCTTTTGTGAATATGCTTTTGAGTTTATTCTGGATAGTTGTAATGATCAATGCTTTTAACCTGCTTGATATACTTGATGGATTGGCAGGAGGTATCTCAATCATAAATATTTTTGTTTTTTTTTCTTTTCGGGATTTTTACAAATAATCATTTTGTTCTTCTTATTGCCTCGTGTTTATGCGGGGTTTTATGCGCGTTTTTACGATATAATTTACCGCCTGCGAGGATATTTATGGGGGATGCGGGCAGCCAGTTTCTCGGGTTTGCGCAGGCGGTGATGGCTGTTTCTCTGAGCTTTGCTCCAAGCGGCAGAGAGGTAGGGCTGGTTATTCCTCTGGTCATTTTGGCTATACCGCTTTTTGATCTGCTGTTTGTCATATTTATGCGTTTTCGGCAAAAAAAGTCTATTTTCCTGAAAAGTAATGACCATTTTGTGTTTAAAATGCTTGAGTTTGGAATATCACGCCAGACAATTCTGCGGATAATGATAATCATTTCCCTTCTTACAAACAGCTGCGCTTTAATCTTATTTCTTGTTTCAAATATTTTCGGGATAATTATTTTTTTCTTAGTTATAAGTACTTTGATATTATTCGCAGCCAGGTTGAGCCGATTGGAAATTAGCCAATGAGTAAAAGAATTATAATTTTAGGCGCGGGACTTTCGGGGTTAAGTGCTGCTTATCATCTGCAAAACGGCTGTTGTGTTTATGAGCAGGAGGATGAGGCCGGGGGGCTCGCGCGCAGTGATAAAATAAACGGCTTTACCTTTGACTACGACGGGCATCTTCTGCATTTTAAAACCGAGTATGTGAAAAAACTTACACAAAGACTGCTGCCCGGATTATTTGTTGCGCATAACCGGAATTCCTGGGTTTTTTCGCATAATGTATTCACTAAATATCCTTTTCAGGCAAATACTTACGGCCTGCCTCCTGAGGTAGTAAAAAAATGTATTTTAGGCATGTTCGATGCCGCTTCAAAAAAGAAGCTTCCTGAAGGAGTTAATCTCGCGCAATGGATGCTGCATAATTTCGGAGAGGGGATTACAAGGCATTTTATGTATCCTTATAACTATAAGTTCTGGACTCTTCCCCCGGAGAAGCTTATACCTGACTGGACTGAAAGATATGTACCGCATGTTAATTTGAAGACAGTTTTGACCGGGGCGTTCAGCCTGAAAACAAAACCGCTGGGATACAATAGCGTGTTTTGGTATCCGAAAGCAGGGGGTATTAACCGGATCGCAAAGGCCCTGGCTGAAAATGTAAATAATATAAAAACCGGGCATAAAATGAACGCGCTTGATTTAAAAAACAAGAAGATCTTTTTTGAAAATGGCAGCAGCGCGAAATTTACAGATCTGGTTTTAACGACCCCTCTTAAACAATTGCAAAACCTTATAAAAGACAAGTTGCCTAAAGAGGTAAAACAGGCTTTTTCCGGTTTAAAGTATGTTTCTATTTTTAACCTTAATCTGGGTATTCAAAGAGAAAATATATCCGATAAGCACTGGATATATTTCCCTGAGGATAAGTTTTGTTTTTTTCGGGTAGGATTTCCGACTAATTTTTCAAAGGGCGTGGCACCTTGTAAAACGAGTTCGCTTTACGCGGAAGTGTCGTATTCAAAGTTCAGGCAGATAGATAAGAAGAAAATAGCAGCATCAATCGAAACAGACCTGGTTAAAGCGGGTATATTAAACCCGGGCGATAAGATCCTTACCAGGCATATAAATGACATAAAATACGGCTATGTGATCTATGATAAGCTTTACAGGTATAATATAAAAATAATCAATGATTATTTATTGAAAAATAATATTTATTCGGCCGGGCGATTCGGCAGATGGAAATATATGTCCATGGAGGATGTTATCCTTGACGGCAAACTAATAAGTGATTTTATAAAGAAAAGATGAAAAATAATTACTTTGTCCAAATTTATTGTTATAAAGAGCTGATCATGGCATTGGCTGATAAGGAAGTGAAAATAAAATACAAATCCGCGGTCCTGGGGCATCTGTGGGCTTTGCTTAATCCGCTGCTGCTGATGCTGGTTTTCTCGGTGGTTTTCAGCGTTATCATTCGAGTGGAGATTAGTAATTTTCCGGTTTTTCTGCTTTGCGCGCTGCTGCCGTGGTTTTATTTGAGTTTTTCGCTGACTGCCTCTACAACATCGATTGTTGATAATGCAAGTTTGATAAAGAAAGCCTATTTTCCCCACGAAGTAATACCGCTTTCTATTGTAATCGCTAATCTTTTTAACTTTTTAATATCACTGGTCTTGCTTTTTGCTTTTTTGCTTTTTTATTCAATTTATCCGAGCTGGGCATGGTTTTATTTACCATTGGTAGTTTTGCTTCAGAGTGTATTTGTCCTCGGGCTTTGTTTGTTGAGCGCTGCAATGCACACGATGTTCAGGGATGTGAAATATATAGTAGAATTGATATTGCTGGTATGGTTCTATGCGACACCGATTTTTTATCCGCTTTCTTTTGTGCCGGATAATATCAGGCCGTTTTTTCTCCTGAACCCGTTAACTGTTTTTATCAATCTTTATAGGGAAATTTTATTGCAGGGAAAGATGGCGGAGCCAGGATTATTATTTTTGGCTTTTGCGCTAAGTATTGCCTTTTTTGCCTTAGGCATGGTTGTTTTTATTGGTAAAAAAAAGAGTTTTGCGGATGTAACATAAAATCAGTATTGCGTATTGAGTAATGAGTGAAAAAACCGAAGGATGATGGACGATCGCTTCGCTGGGACGAAGGACGAGAAAAAAGTTGTGAATGACAAATTATAAGTTGCGAGTTTAGGTAAAAAGTTAAAAGGAAAAATGGTAATTAACAAAACGTAGGAGCCGCGCTTGTCTTGGCCCGATATAATAGAATAATGAAATAGCGCGATACGAGTAAA
The DNA here is from genome assembly GCA_022013205.1 of Candidatus Omnitrophota bacterium. Classification (GTDB taxonomy): domain Bacteria; phylum Omnitrophota; class Gorgyraeia; order B26-G9; family B26-G9; genus JAGLQQ01. Next base: position 10,568 of record JAKLQT010000074.1, read on the forward strand.
AGGGTAATTAGATGTCGGAAACAGTAGTTAGTTTAAAAAATATAAATAAGCAGTATTGGTTGAGCTTTGGCAAACAATCTTTGATAGGCTGTTTTCTTTCAATGTTCAGAGCAAAGAAAAGCATTGAGTCGAAAAAGGAAATTTGTGCTCTAAAAGATATTGAAATTTGTATAAAAAAAGGAGAGGCTGTCGGAATTATCGGAGAGAATGCCTCAGGTAAGACGACGTTACTGCGAATAATCAGCAGGATAACTGTGCCGACCAAAGGGGAATTGCGAGTTAATGGCAAGGTGGCCGGACTTCTGGACTTAGGGGCAGGTTTCCACAGCGAGCTGACAGGAAAAGAGAATATCTATCTTGATGCTGCCTTATATGGGAGGAGTAGAAAAGATATAGATGTTATCTACGAGAAAATTGTGGAATTTTCAGGGTTGGGGGAATTTATTGATGCTCAAGTTAAGACCTATTCCCAGGGTATGCTTGTGCGGCTTGGTTTTTCAATTGCTATACACGTAAACCCTGATATATTTTTGATCGATGATAGCCTGGCTGTGGGAGATGAGGAGTTCCAACGCAAATGTATAAAGAAGGTTGCTGAGTTAAAGTCACAAGGTAAAACGATAATTGTTGTTTCACATGATTTGGATTCTATTAGCAGAATTTGCGAACGGGGAATTTTGCTCAAATCAGGCCGTATCATAAAAGATGACGCCATGCATACGGTTATAATGCGTTATATCGAGGCTGTAGGAGATAAAAATTCTATTGCGGTTGTAGATAAGGGGAGATTAAGCGCTATTTTCAACGCAGGTAAAATAGTGCTTCTCTGGGATGGTAAACCTCTTACTAAGAATTTTGGAGGGTATGCAAGTTTACAAACTGCAGATAAGTGGGTGATGTCTTGGCAGGCTAAATGGAAGGTTATTAATAATAATGAAAATTTCTGGAAAGCTGAAGGAGTTTTAAGTAAATATGACATTAAATTCATCTTAGAATGCACGGTAAGCAGCGAGTTTCTTTTGGACTTTCACTTGAAGATTGAATCAATGGGTTCAACAGAATTAAGAAAAACCGGGTTTGGATTTATGCTTAGTGAAAAATATGACCGATTTTTGAAGGAAGAGGTGGTCGAAGATATAGAGACTATTCAAAATTTAAGCGGTGAGTGGACTGATGTTTATAGAACTGATGAATGTCTTGCTCCTTTAATTCTTATTTCTAAGGGAAGCTTGCCGGTAGTTAAGATGAAATTTGTTCAGGATAAGTTTCCTAGTTTCAGCTTAATTCAAAATACTTTGCAGGATTTGGATGCACGTGTTATGCAGATGCAGACAATTATTCCTGGTAGATTAAAAACAGATTCTTCTTCAGTGTCGCAAATTATTAAGTATGGACTTAAATTGGAATTGCTTAAGGATGGAGCATTAGATAATTTTATACATGAGCGCGCGCAATCAGGGTTTATAACATCAAAGGGGCTTAAATTGCAGGTTAAACAAAAACATATTAGGATTTTTTATAATGGCACGCAATTAACAAAAGATAAAAGCCTTAGTTTTGGATTTTTTTATAACCAGCATTTTTTTAATTTATTTGATGGAGAGTGGCACATAAACAAAGAATCCTCGGACAGGCTAGTTGTGTCTTCTGAATTTAAAGATTTGAAATTTTCTCTGTGTGTTGTTTTTCAATTAGAACAGCAGCAGCTAAAATGGCATGTTTTGATCCAAGGGGATGATTTTACTGAAAAAGGAAGTTTGTTGATGCAGGCTTGTTTTAGGGAGCAATATGATAGTTATTTTGATATCGCGCAGGAGGGAGTGTTTTCTTCTGCTTCAGAGCATGCGGAAAAAATAGATCTGGCTAATCAAAACAGCGGATTTATAGGACTGACTACAAGCGGAGGTGAAATTCCTCATATTATATTTGAATCAGATATTGACAGCTTGATTGAGCTTCAAAATGCAAGTTTTGACCAAAAATTCCGTGTACTTACAAGCAGTTGTTTAAATAAAGATAGTTTAAACGGAAAAATAGTTTTATTTGATAATCAGAAGCAAAAGAGTCAGTTTTTGGCAGAAAAACAAAAGGAGTATGGGTTTAATACTATCGGCTCAGGAACTGGGATGCGTATAGAATTTGAAGAGAATAGAATTTCTCTCTATAAAGATAATATTTTGATTACTGATGGAGAAGGTTTTTGCAGCGGAATATTTTTTAACGGAAGATGGCATGAATCTAAACAGTTAACCAAGAAGTTTGAAAAAAAAGGCAAAACTCTAAAAGTTATAATTCGCAGAAAGCTGCCTGAGGTCAATGAATTCTGGACAATCTTTTTTTAGGAGGGGGCAATATGCTGGTCAGTAATAGTTGAATCCTCAGTTCCATTGCCGGAATTATGCTGCAAAACTGGGATAATCTTAAAGCCCAATTATAGGCAATGGGTACATTCCTTTCATGAGGGTGAATTTTCCGATAAAGTGAAAGATAATCAAATAATTGATTCGGATGATTCCAATAATATATTGCTTGGGTCAAGAACAAATACAAGCGAAGCTGCTTTTCCCGTGCTTTTCTTCGAAAGGAAACATACAGCTAATCCGAGGGGGATTATCATACAGGGGGATGGGAAGAGTAGCATGCTTATGTTTAAATTCGAAACGGTGGATAAGAATAGTAAACAGAAAGTTTTTACCGGAAAGATAATGTTAAGTGAGCAAAATAGCTGGGAAGATTATATATCTAAACATCGGCTGCAGCATTTTTCATTAATGACGGACAACGGATTGCAATTAATTTCTGCTTTTAAGGAAATCAGGCTATTGTTTAATAAGAAAACATTAACTGAAAAATGCGGATTAAGAGTTTCTTTAACTGCTGAAGACAGGAAATTAGATTCGAAAGGTGCTTTTTGGAAAATAAGAAAATTAGGGCAGGATAAAATTGAAGTGGAATTGACTTGGAAGGATTTTCCCATATTGCAAAAATGGTGTTTCCGGAAGGATAATGAAGCGATAGAGTGGACCGTTAAGCTAATACTGCAGCAGCGTTTGAAATTAACAAAACTATTTATCAATATATTTTCTGATTTCACATTTAATCGCTGGATAAATGGTAAAGAGAAAGGCAGAATTAATTTAAGAAAATTCGAAACAGAATCAATTACACTTTTTGAAAAAAGAAGTAATTTTATAGGTGTGTATCGCGATGCGATATCAACCGAAACTCCGGCATTGTTGTTGAATCCTCTGGTTGATATGAATGAATGGTTCCTGCATCTATATGCATGCCATAGAGATGAAGAGATGGCCTGGGGGGCACATTGTATTATAGGGCCCGAGGGGAGGTTTATCTCCTCAGGAGATCATGAAATTTTTAAAGCAAGGCTGCTTTTATTAGAAAATGAAAAAAAGCTAATTAAATCAATTGTTTCTCTGAAAAGTGAAAATCTTTCGGAAATATCTAATGGGAATTTAACCGTAAAGGTTGAAGACGCAAAAGTCGGATTATTCTGGAAAGGGCAAGAATTAACAAAGACTTTGGGTTTGTATAGTGCTTTTTTCTATGGTAAAGATTGGGTGGATTCATCTTTGGCAAAATGGCAGGTTACTGTTGAATCGGATATGATTGCTGCATCTTTATCTTGGAATCAGTTTCCTTTTTTGCAAAGATGGGAACTGAGCTTATCTAATGAGGAGCTTAGTTGGGTAATAAATATGGATATTCAGCGGAAGGATATAAATTCGATAATAGCAGCATTGATGCTAAATGATAAATATAATCATTATCAGACAGATTCTGTCAAAGGTGCTGAATTCCCTCTGGTTTTCAGTGAGAACCGCTGGGAGCAGCTTTCATTAACTAAAGGGGGTATTAATGTGAGAGCAGATAATGAAAATTTCCCCGGGATTACCTTTAAAGGATTAGTTCCGGGGTATACTTATAATAATATTTTAGAAAATTCTGATAAATTACATTCAGGTCGAGTGTTGAAATGTGAGACAAAAATTATAGCTAGTGAAATTAAAAAGAATGGCATTATCACTTCAAAGGTAAAAATTAAGATAAAAGACTAATTTTTTAAGGACGAAAACAGGTATATGCTGTTGTTATCGTCTAGGAGGTAAATTGGTGGAAAATTCTAATACAATTAATCTGAACTCTGTTTGCAAAAGTCATTCTATCCCAACTTTCTGCTGTTTTACTCTTACTGATGCATGCATGCTGCAGTGTCAGATGTGTCAAAAATGGAAGGAAGATATTTCTATAAAACCGGGATGCAGAAATATGGAACTTGATGATTGGAAAAAATGCGCCACATCTTTGCGGAAAATTGTGCCGGATAATTTTATTATAAACTTTGGCGGGGGAGAAATTACTCTTGTGCCGTGGTTGTTTGATATTATTAGTTTCTGTAAAGAGCTTGGGTTCAAAACCAATATTGCTACAAATGCTTTTCTTATTGATAAGGTAATGGTTAAAAAAATAGCTTCAAGTAAACTTGATTATATTAATATTTCTTTAGATAGCTTGGATGAGAGCTTACATGATAGTTTGCGTGGGGTAAAAGGAGTTCATGCTAAAGTAATGGAAGCGGTAGACTTGATCGATAAATATGCATTGCATACGAAAATTAGTATTTGCTCTATCATTATGAAACCTACGCTTGCTGGCATCGTTGAATTAATCGAGTGGGTGCAGTCCAATGATAAAATCGATATGATTTATCTTATGGTTTTGATGCAGCCGAATAATACTACGCCTCAACAGCAGTGGTGGACAAAGGAAGAATGGGATAAGTTATGGCCTGATGACTACGAAGAAGCAGAAAATGTATTAGATGATATCGTTAGATTAAAGCAGAAAGGATATAATATCTGCAACCCGGTTGAGCATCTTCAAGCGTTTAAAGCATATTTCAAGGATCCGGGTAAATTTGTTAAAAAAAATGCATGTCACATTGATAGGGCTGTACATATTAGTTCTGTAGGTGATCTTTTTATGTGTTATCAGCAGGAGTGTGTGGGTAATCTTCATGGTGAAGATCTTAAAAATCTTTGGACAAGTGAGTTTGCGAGTAAAGTTCGTAATAACATCAAAAAATGTCAGCAAAATTGCCATTTTCTTTTAAATTGTAATTTTGAAGAGTAGGAGATGTTGATTATATGCATTTTATGGGACAGCATTTTAAAAAAAATGGATCTTTTTATTGTGTTATATTAATAATAACTTTTCATTTTGTGAATAATTATATCTGGTGTTCAAATGATTACTTAACAATTGAAGATGATATGTGTACTCATCTTGAAACACATTTGTTTTTTTATTCCCAAATTAAAAACTCACTTGATTCTGGATTGGGGATGGGGAACGTGATTAGGACAATTTCTGAATTGCTGAAAAATTCGCCTATTTTATATCCACCCTTAGTTTATCTTATCTCCTCTTTTGTAAATAGTATCCTTGGAACAGGCCATCTAGTGGTGACAAGGCTTACGCAAATGATATACTTTGCAATTTTAATTAGTTCAGTTTATGAAATCGGAAAGATATGCTTTGATAAAAAGTCGGTGATAATAGCTGCTTTATTAGTTTCTTTTTATCCTGGTATCGTAGGAGCGTCAAGATTGTATACGCTTGATTTGCCTTTGACGAGTTTTACTGCCTTGGCTATATACTGCCTAATTAAAACAAAATATTTTTCAAACTTTAAAAGATCTATTATTTTTGGGGTAATTCTTGGCGTGGGAATAATGATTAAAGGACAAATATTATTTTTTGTTATCGGTCCGTTAGTATACATTTTTTTTAAAAGCTTTTTTAAAATGGGTAAAAATAAAAGTGAAAAATTGATTTGTGGTAGAAATTATATATTGGCGCTGGTAATTTCCGGGATAGGCTCATCTTTATGGTGGTGGCCACGCTTTAATTTACTTTTAGATAGATTTATGTTTCTTCTCTTTGAGGTAAGCGAGAATCCTCTAGTTCCTGTTATGAAGTTGGATGTATTGTCTGTGAATTGGCTGTTTAGCTATGTCTATTTTTCACTTAATAATGTTTCTCCAGTATTGTTTGGGCTGTTTTTACTTGGGCTGCTTAGCTCCTTGAAGGCGCAGTTTGAGTATAAAGGGATTATAATCTCATGGATATTGGGTTCCTATTATATTCTTTCTATGTTTTCAATGAAAATAGATAGGTTTTTTATGCCAGCTTTTCCTGCTATAGCAATAATTACAATAGTATTTTTCTATTCGATTAAAAATATAGTTTTTCAGAGAGCATTATTAGCGGCTACTGTGGGATTTGCCGTATTTCAAGCAATGTTTTTGTCGTATTATCCCAAGAGTCATGATATTACTGTCGCAGCGCAAAGAAATTCAATTTTTTATTTTATAACTCCAATGCATGATCCTGAAATTTTAGGGGAAAAAGAAGCCTGATAAAAAAAATTTTTTTGAAAGCCCATGCATTAATCCGCATAACTCAAATATAAATATAGTCACAGCAAATCTTTTTAAAGATTTAGATACTTCTTTAACAAATAAAACGGTGAATTTAGGAATTGCTATTGATGATCAGGCATGGCATACTGCTTTTTATCTTAAA